>JBFZEF010000411.1:0-17751 GCA_041307045.1 Halioglobus sp. | reverse complement strand
CCCCCGATAGTGTCTGCGGCAGTGCCGCCCCCGGGCGTTACTGTGCTGACCGCCGAGCCCGGGGTGGCGCCTGCGCCTGCCCAGGCTCAGGTGCCGGCCCAGCCCCAGGCAACCGGGGCCGTGGCCCGGGCCCCGAGCCCCGCACCTGCGCCGGACCTGGCGCCCGCCCCGGCCAAAGCGCCCGCCCCGGCCAGGGCGCCCACCCCGGGCGCCAAGGTGACGGCCTGGCGCTGGCCGGCGGCGGGCAGTGTCACCCGCGGCTATTCTTCCAATGTGCACAAGGGAATCGATATCGGCGGCAGTCGCGGCGACCCGATCTACGCGGTAGCCGATGGCACGGTGGTCTATGCAGGCACCGGTATCGTGGGCTTCGGTGAGTTGCTCATCGTCAAGCACAACGACATCTACATCAGCGCCTACGGCCACAATGATCGGCTGCTGGTGAAGGAGAATGACGTGGTGGGGGCAGGCCAGGTCATCGCCGAGAAGGGCAGTTCCGGCACCGATAGCGTGAAACTGCATTTTGAAATCCGCAAGGAAGGCAAGCCCATAGATCCCCTCGAATTGCTGCCCCGGCGCTGACCCGAGGCCTTTCCCGAACCCGCCGCCGCCCGCCCGGGCGGCTGCCCCAAAGGGGGCCCCCGCCCGGCATGAATTTGCCTTTGGGCCGGCTTGTAATCAATTATCCCTCTGGGGTAACCTGACCGGCCCCGCGAGAAATGCCCCCGATTCTCGTCGCATAAAATAAAGAGGGTCACGGAAAGTGGAAGCAACCCGCGCGAAACGGATTTCAAAACCGGGTAAGGCTGGCGTGGTGACAGCTCGCAGCGACAAGGCCCCGCAGCAACACCCCCAACCCGGTCCGGATACCGACCTCATCGACATCGACGACGGCGTCGACCTGTTGTTGGATGCCGCTGCGGAGACCGAGCTGCCACCGGAGCAGGACGAGGAGCTTTTACTGTTTGAAGAAGCCAGGGCCCGCACCGCCGGCAGGGTGGAAAGCTCCCTCGATGCCACCCAGCTGTATCTCAACGAAATCGGCTACTCGCCGCTGCTCAGCGCCGACGAGGAGAAATATTTCTCCCGCCTCGCGCTGCAGGGTGATGCCAGCGCGCGCCGCCGCATGATCGAGAGCAACCTGCGGCTGGTGGTCAAGATCTCGCGCCGCTACATCAACCGTGGGCTGACCCTGCTCGACCTGATCGAGGAGGGCAACCTCGGCCTGATCCGCGCCGTGGAGAAGTTTGATCCCGAGCGCGGCTTTCGTTTCTCAACCTACGCCACCTGGTGGATTCGCCAGACCATCGAACGCGGCATCATGAACCAGACCCGCACCATTCGCCTGCCTATCCACGTGGTGAAGGAGCTCAATGTCTACCTGCGGGCAGCGCGCGAGCTGACCCAGAAACTGGACCATGAGCCCAGCGCCGAGGAAATCGCCGACATGCTGGACCGGCCGGCCGCGGAAGTGAAACGTGTGCTGGGACTGAATGAGCGGGTGACCTCAATGGATATCCCGGTAGGGCCCGACTCGGACCGCTCGGTGGTGGATACCATCGCCGACACGCGCGAATCGGACCCGTCCAAACTGCTGCAGGACAGCGATATCCGCGAAAGCATCGCCGTCTGGCTGGAGGAGCTGCCGGAGAAGCAGCGGGAGGTCCTGTCGCGCCGCTTCGGCCTGCGCGGTTATGAGAGCAGCACCCTCGAGGAAGTCGGTCGCGAAATCGGCCTGACCCGCGAACGCGTGCGCCAGATCCAGGTGGAGGCGCTCAGGCGCCTGCGCACGATCATGGAAAACAACGGCCTCGGCAGCGACTCCCTGTTCACCTGACCCCCATTTTCAGGCGCGGCGAAACTCGGCGGGAGTGGTCCCGTGCCAGCGGCGGAATGCCCGCCGGAAATTGGCACTGTCGTGGTAACCCAGCAGGGCGGCGATAGCCTCCACACCCAGCCGGCTCTCGCGCAGGTGGCGCGCGGCGAGTTCGCCTAACAACTCATCCTTTATCTGGCGGTAACCGCTTCCCTCCTGGATGAGGCGGCGGGCGAGAGTGCGCTTGGAAACGAACAGCGCCCTCGCCACATCCTCTTCGCTGGCGCGCCCGGCGGGCATTGACAACAGTCTGCGCCGCACCCGGTCGGTCATCGACAGTGAGCGTGCAGGCAGTTGTGCCAGCAGTTGCTCGCAGAGGTCGCGGGCCAGGCCGTAGGAGCCCGGGTCCGCAGCGGTGTTCGCAGCTCCCGCCAGGCCCGACGGCAGCAGCAGCTGGCTCTGCTCCCGGGAAAAGCGGGTCGGGCAGTGAAAATAATCCCGGTAGGCCTTGCGATAGGCCGGGGGGCCGAACTCGAACTCGAAGCGGCCCGCGGCCAGAGGCTTGCCCAGAACAGATTCGATGAGGGCCTGCAGCAACAGGGCGAAGCACTCCAGCAGCATCCGCTTTTCCTCCTCGGGCGCCGCCAGGCGAACCTGCAGGGTGCACCTGAGCCAGGGGCCCGAGACCTCCAGCCCCAGCTGGGCAATCGCGATGCGCAGTGGCAGGAAGTCGCGCAGCGCCCGCAGGGCGGTTATCAGGTCCGGGCTGCTCTGGGCGAGGTAGCCGATGGGGCCGTGCGCGGAGGGGTCCAATTGGCTGCCCAGCCGCAGGCCCAGTTCCGGGTCGGGGTCGAGCAGTCGGGCATTGTGCATGATGCGCAATTGTTGCGGGCCGCTGAGGCGGGTTTCGTCACCCGGCAGCAGGACACTGGTGGGCAGGTCGGTGCCCTCCAGCAGTTTGGGCAGGTCCGGCTCATGCAGGCGCAGTTCGCGCGCGAGCATGCGCGAGTAGTGGCTGGAGATGAAGGCCTGGTCGGTGTGAGTGCGCATGCCCCATTGTCTTTATATGACCCCCTTGTGTCAAAAAAAGACCTCCCCCTGTCCGTACATAATGCCTACACTGGTCGCACCAACTGTCCCGGAGCCCCCAACCATGCCGACCATCACCCTCATCGAGTACAACGGCGCCAGCCACACGATTGACGCCGACACCGGCAAATCCCTGATGCAGAACGCCGTCGACAACGGCATCCCGGGAATCGATGCCGACTGCGGTGGGGCCTGCGCCTGCGGCACCTGTCACTGCTTCGTCGAGCCCGCCTGGCGGCAGGCCAGTGGCGAGCCGGACGCGATGGAGGAGGCCATGCTGGGTATGCGCCCTGATCGCACCGAGCTGTCACGCCTGAGCTGCCAGATCCAGGTGACAGAGGATCTGGACGGCATGGTGGTGCGGCTGCCCGAATTCCAGATGTAAGCCTTAGCGAACGCCAACCAGAGGAATAAAACGATGAACCAGGCTGTAGCACTCCCCGATGCCTTAACCATGCCGCTGGCCGACATCGATGTCAGCGATCCCCGCCTGCTGGAGCAGGACGCCTGGCGGCCCTACTTCGCGCGCCTGCGCGCGGAAGATCCGGTTCACTACCAGGCCAACAGCATCTTCGGGCCGTTCTGGTCGGTCACCCGGTTCGAGGATATCGTAGCGGTGGACAGCGACTTTAAAGCGTTCTCCTCCGAGCCCATCATTGTCATCGGCGACGCGCCGGGAGATCTGCCGCTGGAGATGTTTATCGCCATGGACCCTCCCAAGCACGACCTGCAGCGCCGCGCCGTCCAGGGCGTGGTCGCGCCGCGCAACCTGGCGGAGATGGAAGGGCTTATTCGCGGCCGCGTGCAGGATATTCTCGACGGCCTGCCCGTGGGTGAAACCTTCAACTGGGTAGACCGGGTATCGATCAATCTCACCACCCAGATGCTGGCGACCCTGTTCGATTTTCCCTTCGAGCAGCGGGCCAAGTTGACCTACTGGTCAGACCTTGCCGCGGGCACGCCCGAGATGGCCGGCGGTGATGTCAGCCATGAGGAACTGATGACAGGGATGATGGATTGCCTGCAAACCTTCACCCGCCTCTGGCACGAGCGCAAGGGCAGGGACAATGGCTTCGACCTGATCACCTTGTTGCAGCGCGATCCCAGCACCGCCGACCTGGTGGACCGCCCCATGGAATTTCTCGGCAACCTGGTGCTCCTGATCGTGGGCGGCAATGACACCACCCGCAATTCCGCCAGCGGCGGCGTGCTGGCGCTCAACCAGTTTCCCGGGGAGTACGACAAGCTGCGCGCCAATCACGGCCTGATCCCCGGTATGGTGTCCGAGATCATCCGCTGGCAGACGCCCCTGGCGCATATGCGCCGCACCGCCGCCCACGACATCGAATTCAGGGGCAAGCAGATCCGCAAGGGCGACAAGGTGGTGATGTGGTACCTGTCGGGCAATCGCGATGAAACCGCGATCGAGCGCCCGGATGACTTCATCATCGACCGCAGCAATCCGCGCCACCACATCTCCTTCGGCTTTGGCATCCATCGCTGCATGGGCAACCGGCTGGCGGAAATGCAGCTGCGTATCCTGTGGGAGGAAATCATGCAGCGTTTCTCCCGGGTGGAAGTGGTGGGTGAGCCGGAGCGGGTGCGGTCGAATTTCGTGCGCGGCTACAAAACGCTGCCCGTGCGCCTGCACCCACTGTAAGCGGCGCCTGCCGGCGGGTGGGCGCCGGACGCACTACCCGCCGGCGCTCTCCCGGCACAGTTCCAGCCAGCGCTGCAGGGCGACGCTGCGGAATTTACTGCGGTGGATGATCAGGTACAGCTCCCGTCGGAAGTCCCTGCCGGGCACGGCCAGCGGCACCAGGCTGCCGCGGCGGAAGGCCTCCACCAGGCTGATCCGCGACAGGCAGCCCACGCCCAGGCCAGCTTCCACCGCCCGCTTGATGGCTTCCGTGTGCTGCAACTCCATGGCGATGTCGAGATCGGGCAACAGGCCGTGCATGGCCCGGTCAAAAGCCTGGCGTGTGCCGGAGCCGCGCTCGCGCACGATCCAGGGCAGGGCCAACAGCTCGGCATCGCCCAGGGCCCGGGACCCTGCCATGGGATGGCCCGGGGCGGCGAATACCACCAGCTCGTCGGCGCGCCAGTGCAGGGTTTCCAGTTCGGCGTGGTGAAACTCTCCCTCGATCATGCCCATATCCAGCTCGAACGCCGCGACGCCCGCGGCGATGGTCTCGCTGTTGGCGACGCTGAGGGCGATCCCGGCTCCGGGATAGCGCTGGCGGAACCCGGCGATCATGGGCACCGCCAGGTAGTTGCCGATGGTCATGGTAGCGCCGATGCGCAGGCGCCCCAGCGCGTCCTCCCCGGCCAGGGCCTGCTCGAAGGCCCTGGCCTGGGCCAGCAGGGCTTCCGCCTGGGGCCGCAGCTGGCGCCCGAGCTCGCTCAGTTGCAGGCGCTTGCCCACCCGGTCGAACAGCTTGACCCCGAACTGGTCCTCCAGCTCCTTGAGCGCGCCACTCGCCGCGGACTGCGACATGGCCAGCCCCTCGGCCGCGCGCGTGACATTCTCCTGCGCGGCCGTGGCCAGGAACACCTCCAGTTGACGCAGGCTGTAGCGCACGGTGCGATCCTATATTGATAAAGCAGATATATAATATCCGATAAATCCACTTTGGCGATATAGTCGTAGAACCTACACTGGCGTCTGCTGATGTCATTACCGGAGCACCTTGTATGGCAACCCTTATGCGCGAGCGGGTCACCTCGGTCCACCACTGGACCGATCGCCTGTTCAGTTTCAAGACCACCCGCAACCAGGGCTTTCGGTTCAAGAACGGCCACTTCACCATGATCGGGCTGGAACAGGAGGGCCGGCCGCTGCTGCGCGCCTACAGCCTGGCCAGCGCCAATTACGAGGACGAGCTGGAGTTCTTCAGCATCAAGGTTCCGGACGGCCCGCTCACCTCGAAACTGCAGGCGATCAAGGTTGGGGATGAACTGCTGGTCAACAGCAAGGCCACCGGCACCCTGGTGCAGGACAACCTGTTGCCCGGCAAGAACCTGTACCTGATTGCCACGGGCACCGGCCTGGCGCCGTTCCTGAGCATCATCAGGGACCCGGAGGTGTACGAGCGTTACGATAAAATCGTGCTCACCCATGGCTGCCGCAATGTGGATGAACTCGCCTACCGGGAACTGATCACCGAGCACCTGCCGGCCCACGAGTACCTGGGGCAGGATGTGCGCGACAAACTCATTTACTACCCCACCGTCACCCGCGAGCCGTTTCGCAACAACGGCCGCCTGACGGACCTGCTGCGCACGGGCAAACTGCAGGCGGACGTGGGCCTGGGGCCGATCGATGCCGCCAGCGACCGCTTCATGATCTGCGGCAGCCCCACCATGCTCAAGGAAATCTGCGAATTGCTGGACAGCCGCGGATTGCGCGAAGCCCGCCACGGCGAGGCAGCGGAGTATGTGATCGAACGGGCGTTTGTCGAGAGCTGAATCTACCCGGTCCCCGCGGGCATTTCCGCCCGCCGCGAGGATAGCCCGCCCGGCTCATGCCAGCGGGCGCGGTTCCCGCCACATCAACCATACCGGCGGCGCGCCGCGGGCGAAGTGTATCTGGTCAACTACCTCGAAGCCGTGTCCCCGGTAAAAGGCCAGGTTGTCCTGCTTGGAGTTCTCCAGGTAGGCCGGAAGGTTTTCCTCGTCGCATTTGCGCAGCACATGGCGGATCAGGGCGCTGCCTATGCCCTGGCCCTTGCACTCGGGCAGGGTGCCGATCAGGAACAGGTAGTAATGCGGTTCGCCGGGATGAAACCGGGCAGTGGCCAGGCCGCCGCGGCCGAAGCGGATAAAACCGCGCACCCCGCAGACCTTAAACATGCGCCACAGGTTGCCCGCGGTTACCGGCCACTGCAGTGTCTGCTCAGGGCCCAGCCAGGCCGCGGCCCCCCGTCCCTGTGCCTCGATATAGGTTAGGCCGTGCGGCAGGAAGATCGGCAGCGTAATGTTGAAGAAAGTCCGCAGAAAGTCCGGATGACCCGACATCCAGAGCATGACAGGGTCGTCATGAAACGCGCGCACCAGAATGTCGATCGCCTGCTGGCCTTCCTGCTGTACCTGCATGCCGTGTGTCACCTCACGCGTCCTCGACCGGCGGCACTGCTCAATAGATCTTGATGTGGGAGACGATGGCGGGGCACTCCGGCACGACGATGGAGTACTTGTAATCTCCCCTCGGTACGTCCTTGCCCTTCACCCGGCAGCGCAACTTGCCCTTCTTGTTGCTCTTGAAACTGCACTCCCGATCGCCCTTGGCGACGAAGGGGTTGGGGCTGCCCTGGTCAAACACGATGGCGAAGGACTGCGTGGGATCCACTTTCCAGCTCACGTGCTTTTCCTGGCGGGTACAAACGCAACCGGATTCCTTGCTGCAATTCGCTCGACCCTTGGCAGCCTCGTTGTTGCAGTTATCCTGTTCGCCCCTGAATACGGCCTGGACCCTGCATTGGGAGCCATCGGCGGGTTTGCTGACTTCGACGGTCACGGTCTGTTCGACCGCTTCTGCCAGCACCTGGGCGGAAAAGCCGCAGCTGGCCAACAGCAGGCCTACAGCGAAAAAAAGCCTGTTTTTTTCCAAAAAAGACATTCCATACCTCGCTATTCAAAACTCATATGACAGGTGTCCGTCATGGTGACTGGCGCCGGCCCCGACGGGCGCGGTTTGATCACGCCCGACCAGTTTAGCCTGCCATTCCCATGGAAGAAAACGAATCATGCCCGGCCCGGCCCGGCCCGGACATGCGCGTGCGAGGGTGCATCAGGTGCCGGTTTCCTCTGTTATCCTGTTGCGGCACCCCGGATGTGCATTGTCGGGGTGCCTGAATCACCAGCTGCAGGTGGGGTTATTGCAATGAAGGCAATGCGGGAAGACAGGGTTGAGGGCACGACGGGGTCCGGCCGGGGCCCTTTGAAGTACCTGTTGTTGGCGCTGGCGTTGATCGCGCTGGGCGTGGTGTTGTGGCGAACCATGGAGGGCCCAGCCACCGAGCCCGCGCCGGCAACAGTTCCGGTCGCCGAGGTGGCAGCGGAAGTGGATCCCCTGCCGTCGGCAGCGGATATTCCGCCGCGGCCCGCAGCAGTGACAACGGTCGTTCTGGAGCCATCGGCGGACCCGGCAGTGGCCCTGCCGGCCCTGGCGGACAGCGATGCCCTGGTGCGGGAGCAACTGGCTGCCGCCGGGGCGAGCCCGCCGCTGGATCGCCTGCTGCAGCAGCAGAACCTCATCCAGCAGGGCGCCGCGCTGATCGATGGTTTCAGCCGGGGCCTGGTACTGCGCAAGCTCCTGCCCATCGACCCCCCCGCGGAAGCCTTCAGCGTGCTGGAGCAGGACGGGCAGGTGCTGATGAACCCGGCCGGCTACGCGCGCTTCGACGCGCTGGTCGCGGCCTTTGCCGCTCTGGATACCGCGGTGTTGGTGGATACCTTCCATACCCTGCGGCCGCTGTACGAGGAGGCCTTTGGCCAGCTCGGGCTCAACCCTGACGAGTTCGACAACGCCGTGATCCGCATGCTCGATCGGATTCTCGCAACCCCGGAGATAGATGGTCCCATCGCGCTGACGCGAAAATCGGTCTTGTACCGCTACGCCGACCCGCAACTGGAGGAGCTGGTTCCCCTGCAGAAGCAACTGCTGCGAATGGGGCCGGAAAATGTCCGGCGGATCAAGCTGCAGGCGCGGGCGTTGCGGGAGGGGCTGTTGAATCAGTAGTGCGAGAGCGCCATCGCAGTGTTGCGAGGATTATCGACGATCTGCAATGGTCCCGGGCTAACGCTGCAGGTACTGCAGCTTGTCGGGTTTGCCCGCCCACTCCTCTGAATCGGGCAGCGCTTCCTTCATCTCGGTGATGCAGGGCCAGATCTCCGCCAGTTCGGCGTTCAATTGCAGGAAAACCTGCTGGTCTTCAGGCAGCTCGTCCTCGGAGAAGATGGCGTCCACCGGGCATTCGGGCTCGCACAGGGCGCAGTCGATACATTCATCGGGATGGATCACCAGGAAGTTGGGACCCTCGTAAAAGCAGTCGACCGGGCAAACTTCCACACAATCCGTGTGTTTGCAGTTGATACAGTTCTCGCCTACGACAAATGTCATGCCTGAAATGCCTCTTGGATTATGCCCCGCTCCGTCGCCGCACCCCTCGCCGGGCGCCCGGCGATGGGTGCCCGGCGATGGGTGCCCGGCGATGGGTGCCCGGCGAGGGGCGCCAGTTTAACCGCATGCAGGGGGAAATTGAAGGGGGCAGCTCAGCCCAGTCGCCCTTTCAATTCGTAGAGTTTTTGCAGCGCCTCGCGAGGCGTCAGCTCGTCCAGGTCGAGCTCCTCGAGCGCTGTTACCACCGGGTGTGGGAGCGGGGCGCTGAACAGGTCCACCTGGGCGGGCGGGGCAGCGCTGGCGCTGCTGTGCGCCGGCCGCTGCTCGCCCCGCTCGAGCTCACGCAGCTTTTCGCGGGCCGCGTCCAGCACCGGCGCCGGAATGCCCGCGAGCCTCGCGACCTGCAGGCCGAAACTGCGGTTGGCAGGCCCCTCCTGGATGTGGTGCAGGAACACCACGTGGTCCTGGTGCTCGGTGGCGTCCAGGTGCACATTGGCCATGGTCGGGCACAACTGCGGCAGGCTGGTGAGTTCGAAGTAATGGGTGGAAAACAGGGTGAACGCCTGCACCGTGCGGGCCAGGTGAACCGCCGCAGCCCAGGCCAGGCTGAGACCGTCGAAGGTGCTGGTGCCGCGCCCCACCTCGTCCATTAGCACCAGGCTGCGGGGCGTGGCGTTGTGCAGGATGTTCGCGGTCTCGGTCATCTCCACCATGAACGTGGATCGCCCTGAGGCGAGATCATCGGAGGAGCCGATGCGGGTAAAGATACGGTCGATCGGCGCCAGCCTCACCGCCGTCGCCGGCACGCAGCTGCCGATATGCGCCAGCAGCGCTATCACCGCGTTCTGGCGCATATAGGTCGACTTGCCGCCCATGTTGGGGCCGGTGATCAGCAGCATGCGACGCTGTTCATCGAGCAGGGTGTTGTTGGCGATAAAGGGTTCCTGCAGAACCTGCTCCACCACCAGGTGGCGCCCCGCGGTGACCTCGAATACCTGATCGCTGCAGAACCGGGGACGGCACAGGCGCAGGCTGTCCGCGCGCTCTGCGAGGTTGGCCAGCACGTCGATCTCGCTCACGGCCCCGGCGGATTCCTGCAGCGGGCCCAGCTGCTCGTTGAGGCGTTCCAGCAGTTCCTCGTACAGCGCCTTCTCCCGGCTGAGGGCCCGGCTCCTGCTGGACAGGGCCTTGTCCTCGAACGCCTTGAGCTCGGGGGTGATGTAGCGTTCGGCGTTCTTGAGGGTCTGGCGCCGGGTATATTCCGCCGGCGCCCGGTCGGACTGGCCCCGGCTGATTTCAATGTAATAGCCGTGGACCCGGTTGTAGCCCACCTTGAGGGTGGAAATGCCGGTGGCCTGGCGCTCCCGCTGCTCGATATCCAGCAGGTAATCCCCGGCGTTGTTGCTCAGCCGGCGCAGCTCGTCCAGCTCGCCATCGTAGCCGTCGGCGATGACGCCGCCGTCGCGGATGACCACGGGTGGGTTGTCGATAATGGCGCGGCCGAGCAGGTCGCAGAGGTCGGGATACTCTCCAACCAGGCGGCCCAGCGCGGCCAGGCGGGGTGAATGTGCCGGCGCGAGCGCGGCGCGCAATTGCGGCAGGGCCTCGAGCGATGCCTGCAGGCGGGTCAGGTCACGGGGCCTGGCCGAACGCAGGGCCACCCGGGTGAGGATGCGCTCCATGTCGCCGATGGGCTTGAGCGCAGCGCGCGCGGCCTCGTAGGAATAGTTACGGCACAGCTCGCCGATGGCTTCCTGACGCGCCTCGAGGACCGGGATGTCAGTCAGCGGGCGATGCAGCCAGCGCCGCAGCAACCGGCTGCCCATGGCGGTGATGTTGCGGTCCAGCACCGAGAACACGGTGTTGCTGTCGCCGCCGGTGAGATTGACGTCGATCTCCAGGTTGCGGCGGGTGGCTGCGTCGAGGATGACGCTACTCGCGCGACTCTCGTGACTCATGCTGCGGATATGGGGGAGGTTGCCCCTCTGGGTATCCTTCACGTACTGCAGCAGGCAGCCCGCGGCGCTGATGGCCAGGGGCAGATCATCGCAGCCGAATCCCTTCAGGTCGTGGGTCTGGAATTGGCTGTTGAGGGCGCGGCGGGCACTGTCGATATCGAACTCCCAGGCGGGCTGGCTGCGGGCGCCCGCCCGCGTGGTGATCCCGGGCAGGAAAATGTGTTCGTGGTACAGGGTCTCGGCGGGGTCCAGGCGTTCCAGCTCGCTGGCGAGCGCCTCCTCGCCGTTCACTTCCAGCACCCGGAAACGGCCGGTGCTGAGATCCAGGTAGGCGATGCCGAAGTTGTGGTGCTGCTGGCACACGGCGAGCAGGAGATTATCCAGGCGGTCGTCCAGCAGCGCCTCGTCCGAGAGGGTGCCGGGGGTCACCACCCGCACCACCTGCCTGTCCACCGGCCCCTTGCTGGTGGCCGGATCGCCGATCTGTTCGGCGATGGCCACGGATACGCCGGCCTTCACCAGTCGGGCCAGGTAGCCCTCGGCGGCGTGGTAGGGCACGCCGCACATGGGAATGGGCTCGCCCGCCGACTTGCCCCGGGCGGTGAGGGTGATATCCAGCAGCTGTGCGGCCTTCCTGGCGTCGTCGTAGAACAGCTCGTAGAAATCGCCCATGCGGTAGAACAACAGGTCGCGGGGATGCTGCGCCTTGATGCGCAGGAACTGCTGCATCATGGGCGTGTGATCATAACCGTCTGTTTTTAATGAATTTTCTTTCAATTTTTGGCCGGGTTTACAGGGCTTGTCCAAGAGCCTTCGAGGCTTTGCGCCGCTAACTTTATCTGTTTCCCCTCCCCTAATACACATTTTCTGATACTTCGTGATTCACGAATTATAGTCGGAGAAGATGCGAAATGTCAGAATGGTCTCGCGGCCTATCAAAGGCGGCACGTTTCCATTGGAGAGTGATTTAATGGCGAATCCAGCGAAGAGTGCCGTCAGCCCCTGCCAGCTTGAGTCCCATTCTGCGCGGGAGGCGGGCCTATGAGCACATGCCTGGGTATCATTGGTGGCGGCCAGTTGGCCATGTACCTGTGCGGGGCTGCGCAGGCCCTGGGACTGAAGGTGGCAGTAATTACAGATTCTGCGGAAGATGGCGCCCTGCAGTGCGCCGACTGGTCTGTCGTCGATGCGCTTGACAGTACTGCGGCCATCGATCGCTTCCTCGGGGTTTGCGACGTGGTGACCTTTGACAAGGAAGCCATACCCGAGCAGACCCTGCTCCACCTGATCAAGGCCCAGGCACAGGGGAGGGTAGCGATCAATCCTGGCGCAGAGACCTTGCTGATGCTCAAGGACAAGGCACTGCAGAAGACCTGGCTGCAGCAGCACGGGCTGCCAACCCTGCCGTTCACTATTATTTCCGGCAGCACTGGCGCCACCGAGTTTCTGGCGAAGAAATCCGGCGGGGCGCTGGTGCAAAAAGTGCGCTGTGGCGGATACGACGGGCGCGGCGTGCAGATACTCGATGGCCCGGATGCAGGGCAGCGTTTGTGGAATGTGCCAAGTATCATCGAGCCATTCCTGCCTGGTTGCCGTGAAATCGCGGTCATCACGGTGCGCGCCCAGGGCGGCGATATCCAGACCTACCCGCCCGTGAGCATGGAGTTCGACCCCGAGCTGAATGCGGTGCGCACCGTGTCGGTCCCCGCTGCTGTCAGCCCCGCACTCGGCGCGGCAGCTACCGCACTGGCCGAACGGGTCGCCATTTTGCTCAGCGGGGTGGGAGCTTTCGCCGTTGAAATGTTTGTTACCCCGGAGGGGGAGCTGTTGATCAACGAGATCTCCCCCCGGGTGCATAATTCCGGGCACCTCACGCTGGATGCCTTCAATGTATCCCAGTTTGAGCAACATGTGCGCGCGGTGACAGGTATGCCGCTGGTGCCAATCGAATTCGAGAGCCCGGCCGCCATGATGAATATTCTGTATGGCGACGAGATGCGCGGCTACTGCCCGCAAGCGCCCAGGGTGCACGGTGGAGCGGAGCCGCGCAGCAAGGTCTACTGGTATGGCAAGCAGCCAGGCAGCGCAGGCCGCAAAATGGGCCACGTCAATGCCCTGGCCGCCACCGCCGCTGAGGCGATCATGCTCGCGGGGCGGACGCTGGACAAGCTCTCCGGCGGCGCCAGCGAGCGGGCGGCGTGAATGCCCAGGTTGGCATTATCATGGGCAGTGACTCCGATCTGCCCATCATGCGGGCTGCCGCGACAATGCTCGATCAGTTCGCCGTGGCCTATGAAATCGACATCGTAAGCGCACACCGCACACCCGAAAAGCTGCATGACTACGCCAGCTCCGCCGAGGCGCGCGGTCTTCGGGTGATCATCGCCGGGGCCGGCGGCGCGGCGCACCTGCCGGGCATGGCGGCATCCCTTACCGTTTTACCCGTTATCGGGGTACCGATCAGTGCCACGCGACTCGAGGGCATGGATGCCCTGCTCTCGATAGTGCAAATGCCGGCCGGGGTGCCGGTGGCGACGGTAGCGATCGATAATGCGGCCAATGCGGCCATACTCGCCGTGCAGATGCTCGCCACCGCAGAGCCGCAGCTGAGGGAGCGGCTGCGCAGTTATAAACTTGGCCTGAGGGACAAGGTCATGGAGAAATCACTGGCCCTGCGGCGGGAAGCGCCACCTTAATGTCGGTGTTCCTGAGCAACCTCGGGTCGCCGCCTCTTCTGTTTTTCTTCCTCGGTGTCATTGCAGTTGCTGTTCGCTCTGACCTGGAGATTCCGGGCCAGATAGCCAAGGCCCTCTCGCTCTACCTGCTGTTTGCCATTGGCTTCAAGGGCGGGGTGGCATTGGCGGAGTCCGCTGTCGATGCCACCGTAGTGCTCACCCTGCTGGCTGCCATGGCTATGTCAGCTCTGATCCCGATCTATACCTTCTTCCTGCTGCGACGACGCATGCCGGTCGCGGACGCGGCGGCTGTAGCGGCCACCTACGGTTCGGTCAGCGCCGTGACCTTCGTCACCGCGGCCGGTTACCTTGATATCCAGGGTGTTGACTGGAGCGGCTACCTGGTCGCGGCGATGGCGCTGATGGAGTCGCCAGCCATCATCATAGGCATCCTGCTGTACAGCCGGTACACGGGCAAAGCCACCAGTTCAGCCAGCACCTTTTCCTGGCAGCAGCTGCTCAACGAATCCATGTTCAATGGCTCCGTGCTGCTTATACTGGGCAGCATGCTGATAGGCTGGATAACCGGTTCGGAGGGTATGACCCAGGTCCAGCCCCTGGTGAAAGACCTGTTCCTGGGCCTGCTCTGCCTTTTTCTGCTCGATATGGGCATTGTGGCCGCGCGTCGATTCAGGGATTTCCTGCAGACGGCTGACAGCGCTCAGAGGGGGCGGCATCTGCGTCTGATGCTGGCGACCGCGCTCGGTATCCCGCTCCTGAACGCCATGGTCGCCCTTGGGCTCGCCCGGTTGTTGGGCCTGAGCGAGGGCAATGCCCTGCTGTTTGTGGTACTTGCCGCCAGCGGCTCCTACATCGCGGTACCGGCGGCAATGCGACTCGCCCTGCCGGAGGCCAGCCCGGGCACATACCTGACGATGTCTCTGGCCATTACCTTCCCGTTTAACCTGTTGATAGGCATCCCGGCCTACCATGCACTGATAAAGTGGCTGCTATGAAACCCTGCAAACGCATCGAAATCGTTATCGAAACGCCCCTTGCAACGAGGCTCACAGAAACGCTCACCCGGCTGGGTGCGGGGGGATATACGCTGATTCCCGACGTACGCGGCGCAGGTGGGCGGGGTATGCGCCGGGCTGACGAACTGTCCGGGGATACCAGTAACTGCCTTATCCTGATCGCTTGCAACGATCAGGCCACGGTGGATGCCATTCTGGAGGCGGTGCGGCCGCTCTTGTCCAGAAGCGGGGGTATATGTCTGGTTTCAGATGCGCAGTGGTTGCGGCATTGATGGCAGCGCATTCCCTTGAGGTGTGCATCTATCGGAATAAGCGAACATCGGCTGCCGCTTATACGGATAGTCAGGCATGCCTCCGTGGGCCACGATGTGTGAAGACTTTCGGGTGAGGTAGTGTCATGTCCAGGATAATCATCAGGAACCGGGCGGAGACGAAATGGAATTCGGTCATAGAAAGCAAACTGCAGGTCATGCTGGGTTCAATGCTGGCGAACATCAGCCGGATAAACGTCGAGCTGGACAGGGTCGTGGAAACACGCGAGCAGCGGGTAAGCTATGCCTGCAAGCTGGCACTTGTCGATAGCAATGGCGAAAAGTACCTGCTGTCCACTGACCAGACAGATGCCAACCTGGCGATAGAAGGCGCTATTGCGAGGGCGCGAAGGGCGATTATCAGGCTCGGGCGAGCCCGAATGCCCGATCCTTGGCGGATGTCAGCGCGTTAGCAAGTGGCGCTTGGCATTGTCGATAATCTTCAGCACCGCGGGGTGCTTCAGTTTTCGTTCCGGGGAGATGGCGTAGTAGGTTTCTTCCACCTCGATGGCAGGGCCGATGCGCCGGCAGTGATACATCTGCTCTACCTCATCGCTGATTGCCGCCGGCGCCGGAAATATGCCGTTGCCGGCCTCGCCAAAGGCTTTCATCAGCGCACTGTCCTCGAACTCCGCCACCAGGGTGGGTGAAATTCCCTGCCCGTCAAACCATTCGTCGAGGGCGCGCCTGATGGGGTTGTCGATGGTAGGCAATAATATCGGGGCTTTATCCAGTGAGTTTGGAAAGTTTTTTTCGTACTGGCGGGTGCTTCCCTTCCTGGCGAACAGGGCAATCCTGCTGGAGCCAAGGGCGTGGCTGAAAGCCTTGACGGCAAGTCCGGATGGAATAGCCCGGTCTGATAGCACCAGGTCCAGTTGATGGACGGCGAGATCTCCGAGCAGGCCTTCCAGGCCGCCCTCGCGGCAGACGAGCCTGATGGGTATCTCAGACTGCAGTACCGGCTGCAGTATTTGCGCCGCCACCAGTTTTGGAATCGAGTTCACGATGCCCACAGCAAGCACCGCGGGTACGATCACCCGGCCTGTCTTTACGCGCGATGTCAGCTCCGCGCCGAGGGTAAAAATTTCATCGGCATACTGGTACACCATATGACCGGTCTCGGTCATTACCAGGCCGCGGCCAACCCGATTGAATAGCGTTTCACCCACGGACTCCTCAAGCAGTTTGAGCTGCCCGCTGATTGTCTGTGGAGTCAGGTGCAGGCTCTGGGTCGCCTTGGCGATACTGCCCTCCCGGGCCACTGTCCAGAAATAGAGCAGGTGGTTGTAGTTCAGGTGTCGCACAGATTGGTCAATCTCCCCGGGTTAAGCCTGCCGATAAAGCCCGGCAAAGAAAACAGGACCTGACAGGTTTCGGCCAGATATCAGAAAAGCCGATCTATCATATAGATAATATTCGCCTTTATCGAACAAATAATACATCGGTAAAAGCGCTATTCGCATTAGATATATTCGAATAGACCTGATTGGTACCGGAGCTACTATTGGCCCTGGTCTCAACCGATGGAGGACCTTGCAATGAGTACCCAGATCAACAGGCCCAATGCCCTGGCCAGCGCCCTGCCGACAGTGGATGTACAGGCCGTTTCGGGCCAGAAGGTGCTGCGCGACACTTACAGGTTGTTGTCCGCAACCCTGATGTTTTCCGCCGCTATCGCCGGCGCCAGTGCGGCCCTGCGGTTGCCGGCGCCCGGCCTGTTGCTCACTCTAGCCGGTTATTTCGGTCTGCTCTTCCTCACTTTCCGCCTCCGCAACAGCGTCTGGGGGCTCGCCAGCGTGTTCGCACTGACGGGCTTTATGGGATACACCCTCGGCCCGATTATCGCGCACTACCTGGGCATGGCGGGGGGCCCGCAACTGGTCGCGACCACAATGGGGGTCACTGCGGTGACCTTCCTCGGCCTTTCCTGGTACGCCCGCAGCGCGACAGCAGTGAATACCGCTGGCTGGGGATCTTTCCTCTTTATAGGGGTTCTGACCGCCTTTGGTCTGGGCCTCGCGGCGGTATTTTTCGAGATGCCTGCGCTGTCACTGGCGGTGTCCGGCATCGTCGTGCTGCTGATGAGCGGCCTGATCATGTTCGAGACGCAGAATATCGTGCGGGGCGGCGAGACAAACTACATCATGGCGACCGTGTCGCTCTTTGTCTCCATCTACAATCTCTTCGCCAGCCTGCTGCACATATTCGGCTTCCTGGGTGGAGAGGACGCTTAGCTTTTTCAATCTTCTTCATCATTCGCAACAGACAGAGGGTAATCCCATGGTAGATATCAACAAGTTGGTAGGTTTGGTAACCGGTAGCGGTGTCGGCGCAGGGTTGGCTGGCGGGGTCGCCGGCGGCGCACTGGTCAGCGCACTGACGTCGAAGTCAGGACGCAAGGCGGCAAAATCCGTCGCGCAGATCGGCGGCCTGGCGGCCGTTGGCGCCCTTGCCTGGAATGCCTACAAGAAATACCAGGGCGATGGCGGCGCCGCGCTCCAGGGGCCGGCGACTCCGGCCGCTCAGCCGCAAGCTGCGGCGGGGCCAGTGGTATGGCAGCAGTTACCGCAGGAACAATTTGCCGCCCTCGGGTCGGACCAGGGCAGCTCCCAGGGCCTGCTGGTGTTGCGGGCAATGATATCCGCGGCTATGGCTGACGGTCAGATCAGCTCGCAGGAGCAGGGGCGCATCATGGAACGGCTGGATTCGCTCGGGCTCAGCCGGGAGGAGCGCAGCAAGCTTTT
>JBFZEF010000408.1:0-3349 GCA_041307045.1 Halioglobus sp. | reverse complement strand
CGACGGCCATGACACCGGCCTGTACTCCTGGGACTACCTGTACGAACTCTGCACCCAACAGGCTGAACACTGGCAGGACTACCTCGACCGGCTCGATCGGGCCGGGGCCGGCAGGGATCCGGACGTTCAGGTCATCCAGTTCCAGCCCTGACCACCAAACCACCCGCCACCAATCCGGCCTGACCGCGGGGCCGCATCGCGCTACAATACGCCGCTCGATGAAGAGGGGGTGCACTACCCATGGGCGACAAAGACAGGACTCACTTCGGCTTCAAGGAAGTGGAAACCGATGCCAAGGCGGGCATGGTGGCCGACGTATTCCATTCGGTAGCCGCGCGCTACGACTTGATGAACGACCTGATGTCCGCGGGTATTCACCGTGTCTGGAAACGCTTCACCATCGAGCTCAGCGGGGTACGCACAGGCCATTCGGTGCTGGACATCGCCGGCGGCACCGGCGACCTGGCCGCCCGCTTCGCCGACATCGTCGGTCCGGCGGGCCGGGTGGTGCTGGCCGATATCAACGACTCCATGCTCAAGGTGGGCCGCGACAAGCTGCTGGACCACGGCCGTATGGACAACCTGGAGTTTGTCCAGGCCGACGCCCAGAGCCTGCCCTTTCCCGATGCCAGTTTCGACTGCGTGACCATCGCCTTCGGCCTGCGCAATGTGACCGACAAGGATGCGGCACTGCGCTCGATGCTGCGCGTACTCAAGCCCGGCGGGCGCCTGCTGGTGCTGGAGTTCTCCAAACCTGCCAATCCCCTGCTGAGCAGGGCTTACGACGCGTATTCCTTCCGGGTACTGCCACTGATGGGCCGACTGGTAGCCAATGACGCCGACAGTTACCAGTACCTGGCGGAGTCCATTCGCATGCATCCCGACCAGGAAACCCTCAAGGACATGATGGAGGACGCGGGCTTCACCCGTTGCGAATACCACAACATGACCGGAGGTGTCGTCGCACTCCACAAGGGCGTCAAGGCCTGAGATGAATCCCGCGCTCGATCCCACCGTGATGACCGCCGTGCTGGGGGCCGCCGAGCAGGTGATCAACCGGGCACTCGAACTGGCGCCCGGCGGCACGGCCAAGCTGGACAAGCTGGCGGGCAGTGTGTTCGCACTGCACTGCACCGCCCCCAGCGTGGACGCCTACCTGCAGCCTGGCGCTGGCAAGGTGCGCCTCATGGGTGTCTACGATGGTCCCGTGACCACCAGCATGCGCGGGGTCGCCTCTGATTTCGCCGAGCTTGCCACCGCCAGGGACCCGACCGCGGCGTTGATCAACGGGCGCATCGAACTGGAGGGGGACAGCGCGCCACTGATCGAGCTGCAGCGAATCATCAGCGCGCTGGAAATCGACTGGGAGGCGCCGCTGGTGGATGCCCTGGGAGACGTGGCCGGCCACCAGTTGGCGCAATTGCTGCGTGGCGCTTACGGCTGGGGCCGGCAGGCGTCCACCGGCCTGGAGCGGCAACTGGAGGAGTTCATCCACGAGGAGGCGCGCCTGAGCCCGCCCCGGCTTGAGCTCGAGGATTTCTATCGCGATGTGCAACAGCTGGGCCTGCAGGTGGAGCGCCTGCAGTCGCGCACCCAGCGCCTGCGCAAACGCCTGCAGCAACTGCGCGAGCGCTGATGTCACGCATAGCCCGCCTCGCCACCATTTACCGCACTGTCGGTCGCTACCGACTGGACGAATTTATCGATGGCGGGCGACTGGGGCCCCTGCCCCGTATGGTTCTGAGGTTGCTGCCCTGGCGCCTGCACCCGGCGCCGGACCTGCCCCGGGGCGTGCGCCTGCGCCGTACCCTGGAGGAGCTGGGTCCGGTTTTCATCAAGCTGGGGCAGATGCTGTCCACCCGGCGCGACCTGCTGCCCACTGATATTGCCGATGAGCTGGCCAAGCTCCAGGACAACGTACCTCCCTTCCCCGAACAGCAGGCCATAGCCATTATCGAAAAGGGCCTCGGCAAGCCGGTGACAGAGCTGTTTGCCAGCTTCGAGGCCAGGCCCATGGCGTCGGCGTCGGTGGCCCAGGTCCACGCGGCCACTCTCCACAGCGGCGAGGACGTGGTGGTCAAGGTGATTCGCCCGGACATCGAGCCTGTCATCCGCCAGGATCTCGCCCTGATGTTCACCCTCGCGAGGCTCGTGGCCCGGTACGTTCCCGAAGGCCGACGCCTGCGCCCGGTGGAAGTCATCAGCGACTACGAGCTGATCATCCTCGATGAACTGGACCTGGGCAGGGAGGCAGCCAACGCCTGTCAGTTGCGCCGCAATTTTGAGAACAGCAAGCTGCTGTACGTACCGCAGGTCTACTGGGACTACACCTGCCGCAACGTGTTCGTCATGGAGCGCATCTCGGGTGTCGCGGTCACCGATATGGCCACCCTGCAGGCCCGGGGTACCGACCTGAAACTGCTGGCCGAACGCGGCGTGGAGATCTTTTTCACCCAGGTATTTCGCGACAGCTTTTTCCACGCCGACATGCACCCGGGCAACATCTTCATCGACACCACCGATCCGGCGGATCCCACTTACATCGCCGTCGACTGTGCCATCATCGGCAGCCTCAGCGACTCGGACCAATACTACCTGGCCCGCAACCTGCTCAGTATTTTCCAGCGCAATTACCGTGAAGTGGCCCAGCTCCACGTGGAGTGCGGCTGGGTCCCGCCGCAGACGCGGGTGCAGGATTTCGAGGCCGCGATGCGGGCTGTGTGCGAGCCGGTATTTGAACGGCCGATCGGCGAGATCTCCTTCGGCCAGCTGTTGATTTACCTGTTCCGCACCGCCGGGCGCTTCGATATGCACATACAGCCCTCGCTGGTGCTGTTGCAGAAAACCCTGCTGAACATCGAGGGCCTTGGGCGGCAGCTGTATCCCGGACTCAACCTGTGGGACACCGCCAAGCCCTTCCTCGAGGACTGGGTGCAGGAGCGCTACTCGCCCCAGTCCTTCCTGCGCCGCCTGCAGCGACAGGCACCCTCCTGGCTGGAACAATTACCCCAGCTGCCGGATGTGGTGCTGGACAGCCTGCAGCAATCCCGCGAGGGCGACCCGCGCCCGGCCCGGCCGCAGCATCAGCTGGAACAGCAGCGCCAGCGCAGTGGCGAGCGAACCCACCGCCAGCGCCGCCAGCTGCTGGCGGCAGTGGCCTGCCTCGGGGCGGCCATCGGCGTGCTGCCCGGGGGCTGGGAGCAGCTGGCGGCGGCGCCGCCGGTCAGCTGGCTGCTGGCGGCAACCGCGCTGGCCCTGCTGTGGCCCCGGGACAGTTGAATCCATGCGCGCACAACCGGCCCTGTGCCATAATGGGCGACCTCGGAGAGTACCCGCATGACCGCACTTG
>JBFZEF010000402.1:0-2874 GCA_041307045.1 Halioglobus sp. | reverse complement strand
GGAGCTGCGGCTCAACAAGTACAATATCTACGCGGCCCGGGAGTTTGACCGGGTCAACGGCCTCAACCGCATCGTGATCGACAGCCCCAATCCTCGCTTCGGCATCATTACCACCGGCAAGGCCTACCTCGACGTGATGCAGGCGCTGGAGGACATGGGTATCACCGGGGCTGTGGCGGCCGAGATCGGCCTGCGGGTTTACAAGGTGGGCATGCCATGGCCGCTGGAGCCGCGCGCGACCCACGAATTCGCCGAGGGCCTGGAAGAGATCCTGGTGGTGGAGGAAAAGCGCTCGATCGTTGAGGACCAGCTCACGGGCCAGCTCTACAACTACCCGGTGGCGGCGCGCCCGCGGGTGGTCGGCGAGTTCGATGAGAACGGCAGGGACCTGCTGCCCAACCTGGCGGAGCTGACCCCGGCCATGGTGGCACTCGCCATCGCCAGCCGCATCCGCCGCTTCTACCGCTCCGAGACCATGGATGAGCGCATTCGCTGGATCGAGCGCAAGGAGGCATCGCTGGCGGTGCCGCGGGAGATTATAGAGCGCGTGCCGCACTTCTGCTCCGGCTGCCCGCACAACACCTCGACCCGGGTTCCCGAGGGCAGCCATGCCATGGGGGGCATCGGCTGTCACTACATGGCCACCTGGATGCCCGACCGCGACACCGACACCTTTACCCAGATGGGCGGCGAGGGCGCCACCTGGATCGGGCAGGCGCCATTTACCGATACCAAACACGTGTTCCAGAATCTCGGGGATGGCACCTATTTTCACTCCGGGATCCTGGCGATTCGCGCCGCTGTGTCCGCCGGGGTGAACATCACCTACAAGATACTGTACAACGACGCCGTGGCCATGACCGGCGGCCAGCCCATCGATGGCACCCTCAGGGTCGAGGACCTGATCTACCAACTGCGCGGCGAGGGCGTGGGCCGCATCGCCCTGGTGAGCAACGACCCCGATCGCTGGCGCGGCCAGTTTGGCGCGGTGCCGGGTTACAGCCTGCACCACCGGGATGAGATGGACGCCCTGCAGAAGGAACTGCGGGAGTACCGCGGCACCTCGGTGATCGTCTACCAGCAGACCTGCGCGGCGGAACTGCGGCGGCGCCGCAAGAAGGGCCTGGTGGAAGATCCCGCCAAACGCCTGTTCATCAATGACGAGGTGTGCGAGGGCTGCGGTGACTGCAGCATCAAGTCGAACTGCCTGTCAGTGCTGCCCAGGGATACGCCCCTGGGGCGCAAGCGGCAGATCGACCAGAGCGCCTGCAACAAGGACTACAGCTGTGCCAAGGGTTTCTGTCCCAGTTTTGTCACGGTGCTCGGCGGCAGCCTGAAAAAATCCACGGTTGCGGTGGCCGACGTCGACCGCCTGTTCGATGCGTTGCCCGAGCCCGTGCTGCCCGCCCTGGAGCGACCCTGGAATACGGTTGTCACCGGGATCGGCGGCACCGGGGTACTGACCGTGACCGCGCTGATAGCGATGGCTGCCCATATCGAAGGCAAGGGCTGCGCCACCATGAACCAGACTGGCCTTGCCCAGAAGTTCGGTGCGGTGGTGAGCCATGTGCGGGTCAGCGCGCGGCAGGATGACATCAGGGCGGTGCGGATACCCGCCGGTGAGGCCGACCTGCTGCTGGGTTGCGACCTGGTGGTCACGACGACCTATGAGTCCATGGGCAAGGTCGCCCATGGCCGCACCCATGCGGTGGTCAACACCGCCGAAGTGCCGACGGCGGCTTTCATACTTGATCCGGATGCGAAGTTCCCGACCCGGGCGATGCAGAACAAGATACTGGCCGAGGTGGGCGAGCCCGGCTCCTACTTCCTCGACTCCACCCGCATCGCCACGGCACTGCTGGGCGATTCCATCGCCGGCAACCTGTTCCTGCTGGGCTTCGCCTGGCAGCGGGGCCTGGTGCCGGTCTCCGCGGCGGCGCTGGACGAGGCCATTGCCATCAATGGCGTGGCGGTGGACTTCAATCGCCAGGCATTTTTATGGGGCCGGCGCTATGCCCACCAACCGGTCCAGGTCATTCAGTTGCTGGATCCGGCGGACGATCCGCTGGTGACGCCCTCCCTGGATGAGGTGATAGCGGACCGGCAGCGGCGGCTCACTGGCTACCAGGATGCAACCTATGCCGACCTCTATCTGGAGCAGGTGGCCCGGGTGCGCTCGTTGGACCCGCGCGCAGACGAGCCGGACTCCATCACCATGGCCGTGGCGCGCCAGTTGTATCGCCTGATGGCCTGCAAGGACGAGTACGAGGTGGCCCGCCTGTACAGCGACGGTGAGTTCCTGCGCAAACTCAAGAGCCGCTTCGAGGGGGATTATGAATTGCGCTTCAACCTGGCGCCGCCGTTGCTGTCGAAGCGCGACCCGAACACGGGCCACCTGATCAAGCGGGAATTCGGTCCGTGGATGATGCAGGCGTTCAGGCAGCTGGCGCGCCTGCGCTGCCTGCGCGGCACGGCGCTCGATATTTTCGGCTACACCGCCGAGCGCCGCCGGGAGCGCGCCGACCTGCAGGAGTATCGCCAACTGCTGGACACCCTGGTCGCCGGCCTGGATGAGTCGAACTACGCGGCGGCGCTGGAGCTTGCGCGGCTGCCGGCGAATCTGCGGGGTTTCGGCCATGTGAAGGATCGCAACCGCGAGCTGCTGGCGCCGCGCCGGGAAGAACTGTTGCGGGAGTTTCGCGGTGAGACGGCCGCCGACATGGTGAAGCTGGTTGAGGTCGTTTAGTACTGTATTGCAAAGAGGGTACTACGCGGGCCTGACCGTGGGCCGCGTTGCCGTAAGACCGGCATCCTAATCAGCGTACCCTCAGGCAGGGTATCGAGAAAGCCTCAAAAACCTGCTTCCTGTGTGCA
>JBFZEF010000401.1:0-7138 GCA_041307045.1 Halioglobus sp. | reverse complement strand
CGGGGGTGGTCTTTTTGCAGAAGCGCAGCGTGTTGTGGCTCGTACCCGGTCTCGTGTACCTGTTGTTTGTGGCCTGGTACACGGACCTGCGCGGCCCCCTGAATGCAAGTGAAATCGCCGTTTTCAGCGACAAATTGCGCGAAAACGGAATGAGCGACGAGCGCATCGCCCGGATCCGGGAGTTTATGGAGGCGGATAGCGGTCGCCAGTTCCTGATGGTCAACCTGATCGATCTGAACGAGAACCCGCCGGACACACCCGGCGCCGCGCCCGGTGAAAGCGCCATGCAGTTGATGGATCGGTACATGGAGCACATGTATCCCGAACTGCTGCGAAGGGCGTCGCACCCGGTACTCATGGGAACGGCTATCTTCAGCAATTTCGACACACTGGGCGTGACCGGAGCCGACAACTGGACGATGGGCGCATTGATGCGCTATCGCAGCCGCCGCAGCCTCATGGAAATCATCACCCATCCAGAGCTGATGGGCAGGCATGAGTTCAAGCTGGCGGCGCTCGACAAGACCATCGCCTATCCGATCGAGATGAACTTTTACTACAGCGACCTGCGGCTTATGCTGGGCCTGATGCTGCTGGGTGCCACCGGCCTGCTGGATATCCTGTTGTTTGGCCGCTCCAAAGTGCTCGCTGCACCCTGAACAGACAGCCGCCGCGAGCGACTGGCGCGAGGCTTGCCGAGCCTTGACCGGGGGCTACTAAAAAATAATGGCATATATTATGCTGCTATTTGCCAAGAGGTAGCAATGCAGCTGGCAAACGCGCGCAGTCAATGGACGCTTTGCGCCTGGCTGTTATGGCATCCAATTGTCCACTAACCCTCTGCAGGGAATCACCAGAACATGACTAAAGCGGGCAAGCGCAGCATCGGGAACAAACCGGATGCGGTAAATCATTCCCCCGAGGAAAAAAAGCCTGACGGCAGGCTGCTGCGCACCGAGCGCAGCAGGCAGCTGATCATCGATGCCCTGTGCGACCTGGTGCAGGAGGGGGTTCTCGTACCCACAGCGCAGACAGTCGCGGAGCGTGCCGGAGTGGGTATTCGCACGGTATTCCGCCATTTCGCCGACATGGAAGCGCTGTTTGCCACCATTGATATACAGCTGCGGGAAAGTTACGAGGGCCTGTACCTCGGGGGAGATCGTGACGGCAGCCTGGAGGAGCGTATCCGCCACGCCATCGAGCGGCGGGCTGCGGCTTATGAGAAACTTTCGTCGCTGATGTTGTCGACGCGCGCCCTGATGTGGCGCTCGCCGGTACTACAGAAAAACTATGCGAGAAACCAGCGCGGTCTGCGCAAGGACCTGGCCGACTGGCTGCCCGAAATAGCGGGACTGCCGGCGGTTAGAAAGGAGGCGGTGGATGCGGCGGCGTCGTTCGAGACCTGGGACCGGCTGCGTTCGCAGCAGGGCCTGAGCACCAGGGCCAGCATGGAAGTCGTGTACGAAATGCTGCGGCTGGCCTTCGGCATCGGGTAGTGGCCGACTAGGCCGCAACGGCGGGCTCACAGATAAAAATGGGGATGTCCCTGCTGGTGCGGGCGCGGTAATCGGCATAGGGCGCGTAGGCCTTGTCACACAGTGGCCACAGCGCCGGCTTCTCGGTCGCAGTTGCCAGCCGCGCCCTCAGCTTCATTACCCTGCCGCGATACCTCACGGAAATATCGGGATTCTTCGCGATGTTGTAGTACCACACCGGGTTTTTGACGGCCCCGCCCATGGAGGCAACGAGCAACAGGCCGTTGCCGTAGGGCACGTACATCAGCGGCATGGTGATAGTGCGGCCGGACTTCGCGCCGGTCATCGTCACAAAGCACACCTGGTCGCCGGCCAGGGTATTGAACATTTTGCCGAGGGTCAGCTTGTTGAGGAAGATATGCGTGCGCGACATGGTTTTCAGAATCCACTTCGGTGGATTGACCCCTTTCGGCGCGTCCCCTGTGTGCTCGGCCATGCTGGTTTCCCTTGATCAACTGCCGCGGAGTATGCGGGCCACGCCAGTGTCGACCGATATCACCCGGGCTGTCAACTTTGGTGCCCTCAGGTCTGCAGCGTCGAGCGCGCGTTCCTGGCAAACTCCTCTGCCTTCTCCTTGTCCTCAATGATGCTGTCGATCGCGACGGGTACGCGGACGCCCCGCTGCAGCCCCGGCTTCTCCTTCATCACGTTCATCCAGCGATCGAGATTTTCCAGGCCGTCCCGGGAGATGCCGGACCATTTGTAGGTCCGCACCCAGCACCAGTTGGCGATGTCGGCGATGGAGTAGTCATCTGCCAGCCATTCGCTTTGGCCCAGGCGCGTGTCCAGCACCTCGAAGAGACGACGGCCCTCGTGCTGGTAGCGATTGATTGCAGCCTCGATTTTCTCGGGAAAATAGCGGAAAAAGACGTTAGCCTGGCCCATCATCGGACCGATGCCTCCCATCTGGAACATCAACCACTGGATCACGCGTGAGCGGCCCTTCGTATCGGTGGGCAGCAGCCTGCCGGCCTGCTCCGCCAGGTAGAGCATGATGGCGCCGGATTCGAATACGGCGAAATCATCGTTAGCCCGGTCGACGATCACGGGAATTCGGCCGTTGGGGTTAAGGGCACGGAACTCCGGCTTGTGCTGGTCGCCGCTACGGATATCCACCGTCTTGACAGTGTATTCAAGGCCCAGCTCTTCGAGGGTGCATGACGCCTTGTAGCCATTCGGTGTGGGGGCGGTGTACAGGTCGATCATGCGCAGCCTCCTAGATTTTTTCTTGCGTCTGGATAATCTCTTTGGAATTGGGCGGCAGCGTAAAGGAGGTGCCATCCTGGCTCAGGGTGTAATTTTCAAACACTTCGCCCACACCTTCCAGCCAGGCGGCTTCCGCTCCGGGGAAAATGAGGGGCGGCACTACATGGTAGTACACCAGTCGGCCGACGCCGGCATCCCGGGCGATCTCTGCGGCTTCCACCGGAGTCGCGTGGTAATTCAGTATGTCGTCGGTAATCTTGGCCATATTTTTATTGCCTGCCCGCTCGGCGCCGTCGTGCAGGATGCCGACCAGCTTGGCTGACAGGGCCTCGTGCACCAGTATGTCCACACCCTGGGCGAATTGCTGCAGGTTGGCGGATTTGGCCGTGTCACCCGACACCAGTATGGTGCGTCCCTCGTAGCTGAACAGGTAGGCGGCGGCCGGCTTGACGGGGTCGTGTGTCACCGCCAGCATCTGTATTACCAGGCCGTCCTGGTCGTACACCGTGGTCAGCTCCCCGGATTCCGGCAGGGGAAATTCGACCGCCACCATCCCCTTGCCCGACAGCGGCGCCACCGCATCGCCGTGGTGTGCATTGCGGTAGCCGGTATCCAGCTCATAGGAGTCGTTGAAGCCCGCAACCACCTGCGTCACGCCCTCGGGACCAATCACCGGCAGGGGGCTGGTATTGGCCGCAGACACCCAGCGCAGGGTAGCCACCTCGCCCAGGCCGTCGATGTGGTCCGAGTGAAAATGGGTCAGCAGTACCGCGGCCACCTGGCCGAGGGGGTAGCGCATGCGGCCGAGGTTGCGCACCCCGTTGGTGCCGGTATCCACCATGAATATTTTTTCCCCGGCGACGATCGCCACACAGGGCCCCGAGCGCTTGATGTCGGGCATGGGCCCGCCGGCGCCGCAAATGGCCAGGTGCAGGCCATCGCCAAGTTCAGCCAGCGTGTCGGTATTCATGACCATATCTACCCCCCGGCTCATGAGGCGCTGGGCGATGGCGCCGCGCTGGGAGTAGGCCAGGGCAGCCGCAACCAAGAGGACCGCCAGAATGATGGTTAATTTTCGCATGGAGTGTCTCCTGTTATGCTCGCGCAAGACGGCATCTCGGGCCCGGGGGCCAGAACCGGGTGGCAGCCACCGTAGGCGCAGACAGCGTGGCATAATGGCATCGAATATGTCAATATTATGTGCGGCCGGGTTATCCCGGTTTGCCATCAATTTTCGGTAATATCGCCCGGTAGATCCTGTAGCAGTTCCGGATCGAGTAACAGTCCCAATTGAGGAAGAGGCAGATGACCCTACCCAGCCCCGTTGAGTTGATCGGCTCCCCCGGCTCGCCCTACACGAGAAAGATGCTGGCGCTGCTGCGCTACCGGCGCATTCCCTACCAGATGATCTGGGGTGATCCCGCGGCCGTGCTGCGCAAGCGCGATATCCCGGTGCCCAAGCTGGTATTCCTGCCCACCTTTCTGTACCGGGACGAGGAAGGCAACACCGTGCCCCGCAGTGATTCGACCCCGATTATCCGCGATCTGGAGCAGGCCTTTGGCGGGCGCAGCGTGCTGCCCGGCGACCCGGCCCTGGCATTCATCGACTACCTGCTGGAGGACTTTGCCGACGAGTGGTGCACCAAGTATATGTTCCACTACCGCTGGCATTTCGCCGCGGATGCGGACAATGCGGGCAGCGTGCTGCCAACCTATATGGATGTCACGCTGCCGGCCGTGAACTGGACGCAATTCAAGCAGATGTTCACCGAGCGCCAGGTGGGGCGCCTGCGCTACGTGGGCTCCAACGAGGAGACCGCGCCGATCATCGATGCCAGCTACCGGCGCTTGCTGCAGGCGCTGGAAAACCATTTTGCCAATCTGCCCTTCCTGCTGGGGCGACGCCCCGGCGCCGGCGACTTCGCGCTGTTTGGGCAGTTCAGCCAGTTGGTGGGCTTTGATCCCACCCCCCGCGCCATCGCCCATGAATTGTCAAAGCGCACGGTGGGGTGGATGGGGCTGGCGGAGGACCTCTCCGCGCTGGAGCCGCAGGACAGCGACTGGCAGCTGCCGGAAGAGTTGCCCGCCAGCCTCAGGGAGATTCTCTGCGAGTTCGGGCGGGTCTACGCGCCCGCGCTGCTGGCCAATGCTGCGGCGGTGCAGGCGGGGGAAAAGCACTGGCAGGCCCCGATCGATGGCTGCAACTGGAGCCAGCAGGCATTCCCCTACCAGGCCAAATGCCTGGGCTGGATCAACGAGGCGTATCGCGCCCTGGGCAGCGCCGACCGGGCGCGGGTCGATGCGCTGTTGGCGGGGACCGGTTGTGAGACTATATTGCGCGACTGAGTTGTGTCGCTGACTGAGTGAAAACCTTCAGCTGAAAAGGAAGCAGGGAATGACAATCGACAATCGGGTGACCAGGCTGACCGGCACCCAATACCCCATCATTCAAGCGCCCATGGGCTGGATCGCCCGCTCGCAGCTGGCCTCCGCCGTCAGCAATGCCGGCGGTCTGGGAATCATCGAGACCTCATCGGGTGAGCTCGACAATATCAAGCGCGAAGTGGCGTTGATGCGCGAGCTGACCGACAAGCCGTTTGGTATGAACGTGGCCCTGTCCTATGTCAAGGGCAGCAATATCATCGATTTCGTGATCGGGCAGGGGATCAAATTCGTCACCACGTCTTCCGGCAGCCCGAGTGTCTGCACCCGTGATTTCCAGGCGGCAGGGATCACCGTATTCCACGTGGTACCCACCCTGGAGATGGCCCTCAAGGCCATCGATGCGGGCGTCGATGGCCTGGTGGTCGAGGGCGGCGAGGGCGGCGGTTTCAAGAACCCCAGCCCGGTCTCCACCATGGTGCTGCTGCCCCTGATCCGCTCCCGCGTCGATGTGCCCATTGTCGCCGCCGGCGGCATCAGTGACGGGGTGTCGATGGCGGCCGCTTTCGCCATGGGTGCAGAAGGTGTACAGATGGGTACCCGGATGCTGTCCTGCCTGGAATCACCGGTGCACGACAACTGGAAGCAGGCAGTGGTGGCGGCGAGGGAGACGGATACCGTGTTCCTCAACCAGCAGTCACGGCCGGCGTTGCGCGCCTTGCGCACGGCGCGCACGGCGGCCCTGGAACCCCTGGGCAAGTTCAATGTGATGGAAAATATGGCCGGCATTCCGCAGTTGTATTTCGGCGGTGATATGGAGGCGGCCATCCCGTTGTCCGGAGAGGTCTGCGGCCGCATCGACGCCGTGATCAGCGCCAGGCAGATCATAGACGAGACCATGGCGGGCTTTCATGACGTTATCAGGGGCCTGGCGCGGCAGTACGCCGGCTGATATACGCGTTTTATCCATTTAATCCCCCCGGGCTTCCCCCAACAGTCAATTCCTGGCGAAGGAGCAACAGTCATGGTGCAGCTTACGAGTATGGTCGATTACGAAGTGGACGCTGGCGTCGCCGTCCTGACCCTGGACAACCCCCCTGTAAATGCCCTCAGCCAGGGGGTGCGGCAGGGTCTCAAGGAGGGAGTGGCAAAGGCCCAGGCCGATCCCGCGGCGAAGGCCATCCTGGTTTACTGCAAGGGCAGTACCTTTATAGCCGGCGCTGATATCACCGAGTTTTCCAGCGGTTTCGTCGAACCCGGGCTGCACGAGGTACTGGCAGCCATCGACAACGCGTCCAAGCCGGTGATCGCCGCCATTCACGGCACGGCCCTGGGCGGCGGACTGGAGACGGCGCTGTGCTGCCATTACCGGGTGGCTGTTGCCAGTGCGAAGCTCGGCCTGCCCGAGGTCAATCTGGGCCTGCTGCCCGGCGGCGGGGGAACCCAGCGGCTGCCGCGGGTGGTGGGTGTTGAAAAAGCATTGCAGATGGTCACCTCGGGTGCGCCTGTCAGCGCCGCAGAAGCACTGGAAACCGGCCTGGTCGATCGCATCATCGAGGGCGAGCTGCGCGCGGGCGCGCTGGCTTTTGCCCGCGAAGTGATTGCCGCGGCCGCCCCACTGCCGCGAATCCGGGACCGCGATGACAAGTTACAGGGCGCCCGGGCTGATCCCCAGGTATTCGACAGGTTCCGCGCGACAATTGCTGTGAAGACCCGCGGCTACCTGGCCCCTGAATACAACATCCGCTGCATCGAGGCCGCGGTTAACCAGCCTTTCGACGAGGGCATGAAAACCGAGAGCAAGCTCTTTATGGAACTGATGAGTGGCCCGCAAGCGGCCGCGCAGCAGTACTTTTTCTTTGCCGAGCGCCAGGCGGGGAAAGTTCCCGGCATCGACAGGGACACGGCTGAAATCCCGATTTCCAGGGTCGGCGTGGTGGGCTCCGGCACCATGGGCGGCGGGATTGCCATGAACATGGTGAACGTGGGCATCCCCGTGACCATCGTGGAGGTCA
>JBFZEF010000400.1:0-4461 GCA_041307045.1 Halioglobus sp. | reverse complement strand
AACAAGTCTGACGCGGCCAAACGAGAGAAAGCGGCGGCCGCCGCCGCGAAAACTCCCAAGCTCAAAGCGCAGCCGCGTCCGGCATCCGGGCAGGCTCCTGCAAGCAGCGCGGCGACGGAGGCGGAGGAACTGGTCGGCGGTATGAGCGGCGTTGACAGCGCGGGGGAGCCCGCCACACTCGACTGGCTTGACAATATCGATCCGGACGAAGACGACTCGCTGCCGCCCCTGCAGCGGCCCGCAGTCGATGCCGGCCGCCTGCCCCTGGATGTCGATACCGAGGTATTCATGCTCAACGTGGTCGGCCGGGACCCGGAGGGCTTCCGTGGCGAGGACATCCTGCACATCCTGCTCGCCTGCGACCTGCGCTTTGGCGATATGAACTTCTTCCACCGCCACGAATTCGAGGCCGGGCGCGGGGCTATCCAGTTCAGTGTCGCGAACATGATGCAACCCGGCGTGTTCGACATTGACCACATGGGCGACTTCAACACCCCCGGACTGGTTTTCTTCCTCACCCTGCCGGGCCCCGAGGACATGATGAAAGCCTTCGACTACATGCTTGAGACCGCCCAGGCGGTTGCCCGCAACCTCAACGGCGATGTGCTGGATGAGTCCCGCAGCGTGCTGAGCAGGCAGTCGCTGGAACACTGTCGCCAGCAGATTCGCGACCTGGAGCGCCGTATGCTGGCCAGGACGCGCTGAAGCCCAATAAGCTCCCATGGCAGACTCGGCGCTAACCCGGGAAATCGACTCCCTGCGGGAGCAACTCGACAGCTGGAACTACCAGTACTATGTGCTGGACGAGCCTACCGTTCCCGACGCCGAGTACGACCGCTGCATGCGGCGTCTGGTCGAGCTCGAGACGGCCCACCCGGAGCTGCTGCGCGCCGACTCACCCACCCAGCGGGTTGGCGCCGCACCCGTCGAGCGCTTCCTCCAGGTCCGCCACGAAGTTCCCATGCTGTCCCTCGATAATGCCTTCAATGAGCAGGACATGCTGGATTTCAACCGCCGCCTGCTGGACCGGCTGGGCTCCGGCGAGCAGCTCCTGGAATTCGCCTGCGAACCCAAACTGGACGGCATTGCCGTCAGCCTGCTCTACCGCGACGGTGTGCTCGAGCGCGCCGCCACCCGGGGCGACGGCACTACCGGCGAGGACATCACCCACAATGTGCGCACCATACCCTCGGTGCCGCTGCGCCTGCGGGGAGAGGGATATCCCAGCCTGTTGGAGGTGCGGGGGGAAATCTACCTGCCGCGGGCAGGCTTCGAACAGCTGAACGCCAGGGCGCGGGAACTGGGTGAGAAAACCTTTGTCAATCCGCGCAACGCGGCGGCCGGCAGCCTGCGCCAGCTCGATGCGCGCATTACCGCTGAGCGGCCCCTGCAGATGTGCTGCTACGGCGTTGGTCTCGTCGCCGGCGGGGAGTTGCCGGGGCAGCACTCCGCGGTGCTCGAGCGCCTGCGGCAGTGGGGGCTGCGTATCAACTCGCAGTCGCAGGTGGTGCGCGGCATAGCGGCCTGCGATGAGTACTATCGCCAACTCGCGGCGAGGCGCGAAGAACTGCCGTATGACATTGACGGTATCGTGTTCAAGGTCAACGATCTGGAGCTGCAGCAACGGCTCGGCTTTATCTCCCGCGCGCCCCGCTGGGCGATCGCCCGCAAGTTTCCCGCCCAGGAAGAAATGACCCGGCTGCTCGACGTGGAGTTCCAGGTGGGGCGCACCGGTGCTATCACCCCGGTAGCACGACTGGAGCCGGTGTTTGTCGGCGGTGTCACCGTAAGCAACGCCACCCTGCACAACAGCGACGAGATCCAGCGCCTGGGCCTGCGCCTGGGCGACACGGTGATCGTGCGCCGGGCGGGTGATGTCATTCCCCAGGTGGTGGCGGTGGTAATGGAGCGGCGCCCGCCGGATGCGCGCCCCATTGAATTTCCGCGCCGCTGCCCGGTGTGCGGATCCCAGGTCGAGCGCGCGCAGGATGAGGCCGTTCTGCGCTGCATGGGCGGGTTGGTATGCGCTGCCCAACAGAAAGCCGCCATCCGCCACTTTGCCTCACGCCGCGCCATGGATATCGAGGGCCTGGGAGACAAGCTGGTGGAGCAGCTGGTCGATGAGGGCCTGGTGACCAGTGTTGCGGGCCTGTATCGCCTGCGGCGGGAGCAACTGCTGGCACTCGAGCGCATGGGCGAGAAGTCCGCGGACAATCTGCTGGACGCGCTCGATCGCAGCAAACGCACCAGCCTGCCGCGGTTCATCTTCGCCCTGGGCATACGCGAGGTAGGGGAGGCCACCGCGCTCGCGCTGGCACGTCACTTTGGCAACTGGGAGGATCTTGCGGCGGCCTCCGAAGAGCAGCTGCTGGGCGTGAGCGATGTCGGCCCGGTGGTGGCCGATCACCTGCGCCAGTTTTTTGATTCGGCCTCCAGCATGGCGGTGGTGGAGGAATTGCGCAGCGCCGGGGTCAGCTGGCCCGATATCGCGGTCGACCTCAGCGCGCTGCCGCTGGCCGGCCAGACCTGGGTTGTGACCGGCAAGCTGGAGGCGCTGGATCGCGACGAGGCCAGGGCCCGGCTGCAGGCACTCGGGGCAAAGGTGGCAGGCAGCGTTTCGGCGAAAACCACCTGCGTCGTTGCCGGCCCGGGCGCCGGCAGCAAACTCGGCAGGGCCAGGGAGCTCGGCGTGGAGGTAATCGACGAGGCCGCTTTCCTCGCCCTGTTGGCATCACACGGAGTCACCCTGTGATGCAGGGCCTTGCCCGCGCGCTCAGGCGGCTGCCGCCACTGCTCCTCCTCGCCGCGCTCGCGGGCTGCACGACTTCCCCGCCCAAAGACACCGACAATATCTGCGCCATCTTCTTTGAGAAGGACGACTGGTACCAGGACGCGGCCCGGGCCCGGGACAAGTGGGACAGCGGCATCCCGGTGATGATGGCCATCATACACCAGGAGTCGCGCTTCAAGGCCGATGCGAAGCCCCCCCGCCAGAAGATTCTCGGCATCATTCCCTGGACCCGTCCCTCCGATGCCTATGGCTACAGCCAGGCGCTGGACGAGACCTGGGACTGGTACGAGACCAGCACCGGGCGCTGGGGAGCGGACCGGGACGACTTTGGCGATTCCATCGATTTCATCGGCTGGTATAACGACCAGTCCTACCGGCGCAACGGCATCAACCGGGCGGATACCTACAGTCTCTACCTTGCGTACCATGAGGGTCACGGCGGCTACTCGCGCGCCAGTTACCGCAGCAAGCCCTGGTTGACGGATGTGGCGCGCAAGGTGCAGGGCAGGGCGGCCACTTACCAGGTCCAGTTGCAGGTGTGCGAGGAAAGACTGAAGGACAAAGGCGGCTGGTTCTCCAACTGGTTCTGACTGTCGTACCGGGCCGGGTCAAGTGGAGGGAAATCGCGGTAATAGTGCGGGCGCCGGGTGTAAAGCCGGCACAGCTGTGACACAATTTCAGCGCGCCAGCACAAGTGAAAATGACCTAAAAACAAACAGGCAGCCATAGTGAAACCGACCAATCTCAAGAATCCCGAGTATTTCCACAAGGTAGTGGACTGCCAGTACGCCTGCCCTGCCCACACCCCGGTGCCCGAGTACATCCGCTTGATCGCCGCGCAGCGCTATACCGATGCGTACATGATCAACTGGTATTCCAACGTGTTCCCGGGCGTACTCGGGCGCACCTGCGACCGCCCCTGTGAACCCGCCTGCCGCCGGGTGCGAGTCGAGGAGCAACCGGTCGCGATCTGCCGCCTGAAGCGCGTGGCGGCAGATAACAAGGATGACATCAGCGCCCGCCTGCCGACCATCCCGAAGAAAAAGAATGGCAAGCGTATTGCCCTGATCGGCGCCGGCCCGGCTTCGCTGACCGTGGCCCGCGACCTGGCACCCCTGGGTTACACCATCGATGTCTATGACAACCAGTTCGCCGGCGGCGGCATGATGCGCAGCCAGATACCCTCGTTCCGCTTGCCGCTTTCGGTGCTGGACGAGGAGGTGAACTACATTCTCGACATGGGCATCAACACCACCTTTAATGTGCAGGTGGACAGCCTCAAGGAAATCCTCGACAAGGATTACGATGCCATCTTCGTCGGCACTGGTGCGCCGCGCGGCAAAGGCCTCAACCTGCCCGGCCTCGAAGATGCCCGCGACCACGTTTTCCTCGGCATCGACTGGCTGGCGAGTGTGGCCTTCGAACACACGGACAGGATCGGCAAGCGGGTACTTGTGCTCGGCGGCGGCAACACCGCCATGGATTGTTGCCGCACTGCCCGCCGCCTGGGCGGTGAAGACGTGCGGGTGGTGGTGCGCAGCCCCTTCGCGGAGATGAAGGCCTCGCCTTGGGAGAAGGAGGACGCCATGGCCGAGGGCATCCCTTTCTACAACAACCATGTGCCCAAGGAATTCGTGATCGAGGGCGGCAAGCTCAAGGGCATGCTGTTC
>JBFZEF010000397.1:0-9997 GCA_041307045.1 Halioglobus sp. | reverse complement strand
GAATGGCGCCGGGGCTGCGCCAGCAATGGCTGAGATAATGTCTGCTCAGCTGGCAGGTCAGCGGCTCCAGCCGGTGGCGATCAAATTCCCGCCCGAAGATTTGCCTACCCAGGTAGCGGATCGCCGCCGCCAGCCTGGCCCAGTACAGGAAGAAATCATCCGCCATCTGTTGCGTTACCGGCAGGGACACCAGCTCGACCTTGTGGCCCTGCGCTTCACACACAGTGGCCACCCGTTCGACCGCAGCGACGACTTCCGGATCGCAGGCGCCAGCCAACGGGTGCCGGACGCTAAGCCCGATGCGCAGGCGCAGGGCGGCGGGTGCGGTAACGTGACCGATGGCGGGCAGGGTCGGCGCCGGGCAGTGCCGCTCGGCCTGGGCATAAAACGCGGCCGTATCCCTCACCGTGCGACTCACCACCCCCTCGGTGAGCAGATTGATCGGCAGTTTCGCCGCCGCCGCGATGGTGGGCAGGCGACCGCGGGTGGGTTTCAGGCCCACCACGCCGCAACAGGCGGCGGGAATCCGGATGGAGCCGCCGCCATCGTTGGCATGGGCGATGGGCACCACCCCGGCGGCGACCAGCGCGGCGGAACCGCCGGAGGATCCACCGCTGGAATGGGCGGTGCTCCAGGGGTTACGGGTGGCCGGACTATGGCCCGGCTCCGTGGTGGCGGTGAGGCCGAATTCGGGCAGGGACGATTTGGCTATGGGGATGAGGCCCGTCGCCCGGAACACCCGGGTGAATTCGCTGTCGGCGGCCACCGGCGCGGCGGAGGTGCCGCGGGATCCGTGACGGGTGGGCGATCCGGCCAGGTCGGTATTGTCCTTGATCAGGGACGGCGCGCCCGCCAACAGACCCGCAGGCGCGGCGGCTGACAGGACGGCGGCTTCGGTCAGCGCCTGCTCAAAGCGCTCACACACCACGGCATGCAGCAGCGGGTCCACAGCGCGCAGCCGCGCGATGGCGGCGTTGACTGCCTCCACTGCACTGAAATCGCCCGCAGCGATGCGGCGGCTGATCGACACAGCATCGAGTTCGCCGAGTACATCGCTGCTTGTCGCCAGGACCTGCATCGCCCGCGGCTCCTTGTTCTGTGTTGAAGTGCGCATAGGGTACAGGCAGAAGCGGGCGGCACAAACCCCTCTATTGCCTGGAGGGATCTCGCTGATGACAGCAAGGGAACAGTGTGACTGCGCCGGGCGTGGCGCCCGGGGCCATCAGATTGGCGTAACGGGCCATACAAATGCGCATTTGCCAGGGGGATACTGGCGGCGTCAGAAATCCAAAGGCAGAACCCGTGAAATTACTACCCAGTGATGTGCTTACCATGCTCGCCTTGTATGTTCTGGTGCACTGCTCCGTTTACCTGTGGTACCAGACCAGGGGGCAGAAAAGCGATGCGCGCCGGCAAAGCGTGCCCGCACCCGGTTCAACCCTTGGGACAGACATTCCCGGGCGCCGGCGGATCGCCTCCGGCATTCACCACAGCGAGCAGCGCAAGCGAGCCCTGGTGCGAATAGCGATGGCCCTCGCCGCCCTGACCGTGGCCGGCACTGTCATATCCTCTATCGGGGGCCAGGGTTAGGGTCCCTGAGCGTGAAATTTAGCGAGCAGACAGGCGCGCGCGGCGGCCGGCAATAATGCCGAAATAGCGGTTGACCGCCCCCCCCTCCATCATTAATATACGCGACCTCTGGTTAACGCCATTCCGCCTTAGCTCAGTTGGTAGAGCAATTGACTGTTAATCAATGGGTCGCTGGTTCGAGCCCAGCAGGCGGAGCCATTTTACAGAACAGCAAGGGGTTGCAGCGATGCAACCCCTTTTTGTTGCGAGCGGTATCGGCCAGGGAGGTTAGGTCAGCTGAGCACCTTGCGCAACGGGGCACAGCGCAGCAGGAACTTCACCAGCTGCAGTGTCAGAAAGATGGTCAACACGGGCAGCACCAGGCTCCAGAGCACATTGCTGGCCCATATTCTGTTGAGTGGATACAGCAGGTCCATCACGAACATGTGCATCAGGTAAATTCCCAGGCTGTATTTGCCGTTCTCAACCAGCCAGTGCGACTGCAGGGGTTTCGCGCCGTAGATGCCGAGCATGGCGGCACCGATACCGAAGGCCAGGGTGCCACTGTTGAAATCGTAAATGGTGGGGCCGTCGTAGTGCTGCTTCAGCCAGAGCGCCTCCGCAAGGTGCCACGCCAACCCGACTCCGGTCAGGACATAGCCAAGCACAAGCCTGTTTCGCGGCTCACGGTTTTCCAGGGCCATCAATACGCCGCTGGCAAAAAAGACAGTGCTCAGAAATGGCCCGTTGCGAGTGAAGAAACCGGGGTCGAAACCTATCGGGGTCTCACGGTAGGGGCTGGACAACAGGGCTATGCCAAACAGGATCAGGCCCAGAACCAGGAGGTAACCGATTTTACGCAAGTAAATAAATGGCGTGCTGATCGCCGCCGCGCACAATAGTGCGGGCAGAAACCACAGCTGGGTCTTCGCGCCGCCAAACAGGAAGTTCTCCCAGCTAAGGGTCCACATGTAAAAATGCCAGTGGGCGAACTTCACGGGGGCATCCCATCCGTCTGCCGGGATCAGCGCCACGTTGTAAGGCAGCAGGTAGAAAGCACACCAGAAGAAATACAGAATCGCCAGCCGTTTCGAGGTCCTGGACAGGCGTTTCAAGGGTTGTGTGTGGTCGAAGTTTTTTGCGAAAAGGTAACCGGACACCACGAAAAAACTGGGCACCGCGAAGCGACAGATCTGGTTGAAGATGAAACCCAGCCTGACGAGATTCTGGTCTGCCACCAGAAACAAGGGAAAACTGTGGATGCCTATGACGAAGAAGACCGCCACAAGCCGCAGACTGTCCAGAGTCTCCTTTCTCGAGTTCACGAGCCGGCCGGGCTGTTGACTGGCATTTAACGGGCATTCCTCTGGTGGCGTGAAACCTGGGCGGCTCGAAGTAAAGCCGATCCCTGCACGCTCCGTCAAGGCGAGATGGGTGCGGTAGGCGGGTCCCCGCCACAGCCAAAAAGAGCACTTCTGTTTCCACAATTCTCTGCTATTCTAGGCGCGCTTCACCACCTAACAGGTTTGCGCGGGTGTAGTTCAATGGCAGAACGGCAGCTTCCCAAGCTGCATACGGGAGTTCGATTCTCCTCACCCGCTCCACACTCACAATAATATTGGGCCCCACGGTATGAAAATTATTTACTTCAAACTCAGGGCTGTCGTGGTCACCTGGCTGATGCGCCTGCTGCCACGCAATCCGCCCATTGTCTACAAGGGCATCAATTCAGCATTGACCCTGTGCGAGCAGGTGGCCGTGCTGGGCTATAACAAAGTGCTGCTGGTAACCGACCATTTTCTCGACAGCTCCGGCTTGCTGGACGGCATCAAGGCCACCCTGCAAAAAACTGGTGTTGAGTTCCTGGTCTACGATGGCGTCCTGCCCGATCCTGCTTTTGACCAGGTCCAGGCCGGCGAGGCGATGCTAAGGAGCGGTCACTGCACGGCGATCATCGCGGTGGGCGGGGGTTCTGTGCTCGACGCGGCCAAAATGATGGCGATGCTGCATACCAATCCCGGCGACCTGAAGAGTTTCGACGGCATCCAGAAATGCAAGAGGCCCGGGCTGCCATTGTTCGCCATTCCGACCACCGCCGGGACCGGTTCGGAAATAACCCTGGCCGCCATCATCACCGACCCGGTCACACACCGCAAGGCGCCCATCGTCGACAGCAAGATGATCCCGGGCTATGTCGCCCTTGACGCCCAGATCATGAAGGGCATGCCTCCGGGCATCACTGCCGCCACCGGCATGGACGCCCTGACCCACGCGGTGGAGTCCTACCTGTCGAAGGCCTCTTCCACCACTACCGAGGAGCACGCCACGGCGGCCGTGCGACTGATCTTCAAATACCTGCAGAGGGCCTTCAGGGACGGCGATGACATGGAGGCCCGGGATGGTATGGCGCTGGCGGCATTCTATGCGGGCGCCGCGTTCGGCAAGACCTCCGTGGGCTACGTCCACGGCATCGCCCACCAGCTGGGACGGGTCTGTGGCACGCCACACGGGAATGCAAATGCCATGGTCCTGCCCGAAGTACTGGCAGCCTATGGCGACTGCGTGCACCAGCGCCTTGCCAGGCTCGCGGGTGTTGCCGGGATCGGTGAACCCGGCGACAGCCAGGCGGTGCTGGCGGGCAAGTTCATCCAGGCCATTGTCGATATGCGCAGGGACATGGATCTGCCCCTGCAGCCGAAAGGCCTGAAAGCGGGTGATATTCCCGGTATTGTCGACGAGGCGGTTGCCGAGGCGGGCGCACTCTACCCGGTACCCCGTTACATGTCCGAAGCGGAGCTGACCACTATCGTCAACGCCTTGCGCGCGGCCTGATCGGCAGGGTAACGTTGATAGCGAGTCGGCGTCGCAGGGGCGCGACACATAACAACGCGGGAGAGCCGTAGATGGCGACAGAATTCAATACAGGCAGTTTTCTCGGGCGCTGGATATTCGCGCTGGTGCTGGTGCTGGGCACCTACAACCCCACGCAATGGTGTTACTTCGACTGGGCCACAGCCGGGAGTAAGACCTTTGACCCGATCGTGGCCATTGTGGGCATCATCCTGCTGATCGGCTGGATCATATTTATTCGCGCCACGTTCATGTCCATGGGCTGGCTGGGTATTATCCTCGGGGCCGCCCTGTTCGGCTGCATCGTCTGGTTGCTGGTAGACCAGAAGTGGCTCAGCCTGGATTCACAGGGGGACATCACCTGGGTGGTGCTGGTGATCCTCTCGCTGATCCTGGCCGTGGGGATGTCCTGGTCGCATATCCGGCGGCGCATGTCGGGCCAGGTCGACGTGGATGAGAAAGACATTTAAGACGTGTTGGGGGTCAGACCTGACCCCACGCGACTATCCAGCTGGTGGCGGACCTTGCCGAACTCTTCGGCGATGACCTCCCGCAGCACCCGCAGCCTCGCGCTGAGGCGCAAATCCTTATGGGTCAGCACCCACATATCCGATTGATGGATGATACCTGCCCCGGGCACCCGCACTATCTCCGGGTCGTTGTACACGGTAAAGCACGGCATATACGCCATCCCCATTTTGTTGCGCACCGCGTCAGTCAATAGATTCAAGTCCACTATGGCGTGACGCACGGGCTGCTGCGGGAAATCGGTTAGGGCCAGCCACTCCTCTTTCTGGTCCGCCGAGCGCTTGCCAATCCAGCTCAGGTGCGAAATGTCCAAAGGGTTGTCGGGATTGAGCAGGCCCTTATGCACATAAGTTGAGGCGGTAAGCGAAGCCAGGTGGCGACCGATCAGGTACTCGGGGGGCGGAAGATTTGCGGGCATCACCCGCACCGCGATATCGGCCTCGCGGCGGCTGAGGTCGGCGGCGTCGACGCTCGAAGTTAGTTCGAGGTCGATGCCGGGATATTGTTCGGCAAAACGGACGAGGCGACCGACCAGGAAACCCAGGCGGCCGGCCGGCGGCAGCGTCAGCCTGATGGTTCCCCGCAGTTCCTGGTCGCCCCCGGTGATCCTGCGTTCCACCGCCATTACCAGCTCTTCCACGTGCTCCGCGGTGGGCAGTACCTGCTCACCCGCTGCCGTCATGCGGTAACCGTCCGGGGTGCGGTCAAACAGATGCGCCTGCAGCTCGTGCTCCATATCGTCTAGGCGCCGGGTGATGGTGGAATTGCTGACACCCAGTTCCTGGGCGGCGCCGCGCGCCGAGCCCTTGCGACTGAGGGCCAGGAATACTTTCAGGTCGTCCCAATCCATGCGGCGTTACACCTGGAAACGCTCAGCCGCGGGCGTAGAATGCGGCGAAAGAATCAATAAACTCGCGCAACATTTCACCGGGCAGGTCGTTGACGCCTGCGGCAGCCTTGCGCCCGCCCCCGGTGGGAAACTTCATACACAGCTCGTCGGCCCCGGTTTTATTGTTGAGAGGCGCCCTGACGGAGACCAGGTAGCAACCATTGGCTTTGGTCGTCAGCACCGCGTGTGCGCGATCGGGGTCATTGTTGGCAAGATCATTGCTGTAGACCCCGCTGACGCGACGCGCCCAGGGCTCGTCCGGCATCATGAATACCGCCACGGCGGCATCCCTGTATTCCGGCGTCAGTGATTCGGCGGTGGCCATATCCTGCCTGTAGCCCTGCTCGAGCTTGCCAAAATGCGCGCGACCATGTTGCATGAAATCAAAGGGGCTGGCATAGGGGCTCATGACCAGGAACAGTTCCGCCGGCTCAAAGTGCAGGTCCGCCAGCTTCGAACCGTAGCCATTGTAATTGATGTAAATACCCAGGTGCTCCAGTTGCTGCAGGCGGGCCTCGTCCAGTCCCAGGGGCCTGGCGACGCGGCGTGCACTGTCCTGCAGGTTATCCCCGAAGGCACCCACCACGGCCCACTCGCGAAACGCACCCTTGAGATGCTCGTTTACCAGGATACTGGTGCAGACATCCGGCGCGGTATTGATCACTGCCTGCAGGCGCTCGTTCTGGGGAATGTCCCCGGCGAAGTGGTGGTCACAGTAAAACACCTGGGCACCCGCGGCGAGTGCGCGCTCGAGACCGGCGCGGTTGGTGTCCAGCGACACATCCAGTACCGTGACCAGCGAACCGGCTTCCGCATCCACCTTATCGAGCAGGTTGATATCGCGTTTAACGCCGGTGATCAGTTCGGCCTCCCGCGGCTGTGCGTTGCGCAACTGGGTCAGGGCGCAAATGCCGTCGGCATCACCATTGAAGACGTCGAAATGAATCATGCGGTTTCCTCGGCTGAATCGGCAGGCTGACAGGGCGGGCGGAAATTGATCAGGGTTTATCGGGGAACAGTTCCTTCACGTTGGAGACGACCGCGGGCACTGCCGCAGCAGCCTGCAACGCCGCGGCACCCTGCTTTTTCCACAGGTGGTCATAACGTACTTCGTCACCGGCAAAGCCGCTGACGGCGGTGTTGAGCACCGAGGTAATCCCGGCACAGTCCAAGGCGTCGCAGTAGCGGACCAGATCCTGCAGCAGTTTATTCATCCTGCCGTAGGAGAGGCACTCCTCCTCCGCTCGCATGATCATGGGGTGGCCGGTGCCCGTGACGTTACTGCCGAGCAACAGTTCCTCGTGCAGCTTTTCGCCGGGCCGCAGGCCGATAAACTCGATATCAATCTGCCCGCCCACGTGGTCGTCGTGGTCCATCTCATAACCGCTCAGGCGTATCATCCTGCGCGCCAGGTCAACGATGCGCACCGGCTCGCCCATGTCCAGTACGAACACATCGCCGCCGGTGCCCATGGCACTGGCCTGCAGCACCAGCTGGGCCGCCTCGGCAATACTCATGAAATAGCGCGACACCTCCGGGTGGGTCACGGTAACCGGGCCGCCGTTGGCGATCTGTTCACGAAACAGCGGCACCACTGAACCGGATGAACCCAGTACATTGCCAAAGCGCACCATGCAAAACCGGGTCTTCGTCTCCTGTTGGGCGAGGCCCTGCAGAATCATTTCCGCAAAGCGCTTGGAGGCGCCCATGACATTGGTCGGCCGCACCGCCTTGTCGGTGGATACCAGCACGAAAGTCTCCACCCCGACCTTGCGGGCGGCCTCAGCGGCGTACCAGGTGCCGAATACGTTATTGGCCACACCCTCGGCAATATTGTGCTCAACCATGGGCACATGCTTGTAGGCCGCAGCATGGTAGACCGATTGCACGCTGAAAGTGCGATAAATACTCTCCAGCCGTCGCTGGTCCTGCACCGATCCCAGCAACGCCACCAGCTCCACCCCCCGGGAGGAACTCGCCATCAGCTCACCCAGCTCCCGCTCGATGTTGTACAGGGCATATTCCGAATTATCGAACAGTACCAGCGTGCGCGGCCCGGACAACAGGATCTGCCGGCACAGCTCGGAGCCGATGGATCCGCCCGCACCTGTCACCATCACTACCTTGTCGGTGATGCAACGATCGATGAGCTCCGGATGCGGGGGTACGGCGTCCCGGCCCAGCAGATCATCCAGGCTGATATCCTGGATCTGGTTGACACTCGCCCGCCCGGACACCAGCTCATTAATCCGGGGGATAGTGCGCACGTACACCGGCAGGCCGACGAGGGAGTTGATGATTTGCTTGCGCCTCTCCTGGGAAGCGGAGGGAATGGCGAGCAATACCTGGGTGATATCGTGTTGAGCAATCAATTGCTCGAGTTCGCTCGGATGCGCCACCTGTACGCCGTTGATGACCGAGTGCAGCAGGTTGCTGTCATCGTCCACAAAAACCACGACCCGGTACTGGTCGCCCTGGTGCAATGCGGTGAGCAACTGGCGGCCGGATTCCCCCGCGCCATAAATAATCACTTTCTCCGAGAGCGAGCGCAATTTCGCCTGGTAGTAGGCCCGCACCGCGAGGCGGGTGCCCCCTATGCCCAGCAGGGCGAGGGCGAAGTAGATAAACGGCATGGAACGGGGCACGCCCGCCTGGCTGAAAAACACCGTCGCGCCCAGGATCATGGTGGAATAGCTCACCGCGGTCAGCACCGCCCAGATCGCCTGCTGCCCCATGAAACGAATGACTGCCCGGTACAAGCCGAGGCGCAGGAAAACCACGGCGCTGAGCACCACGGTGACAGCCGCGCAGGCGTACTCTACCGGGCCGAGGTTAAAATGGGTGTGGCCATAGCGGATAGCCACGGCGAACCACATGGCGGCCGACACGAACACCATGTCGAGGCCGAGTAAACAGGCTTGTTTGATGTTGCGCGGAAGCTGGATCAGTTTTTCAAGGGCGTCGCGCAAACTTGCGACCAGGCCGGTAGCGGAACGCGATGTAAATCTGCCAACACGATTCAGCAAGTCGCCTCCCGGTGTGTTTACGTGCAGCCGTGGGCGCAAGCGGCGAGTGTTGACTGCAACGCCCGAAGAAGCTCGATTCTACGTTAGCGGCCGGGTTTTCGCCATGCCGGCCAGCAGCGGAAGATATGCCAAAATTACCAATAAAACAGCGTATTGGGGGTAGCTTCGCGTCAGCCAGGCCAGCGGCAACAGCCAGCCGCAGAAGATCGCCCCCAACAGCAGGTCCACCCGCAGATGGGAGCCCCAGTGCACGCTGAGGCGCTGGTAGGCGTGCAGGCGGTGCGCCTGGGTAAAGGGCTGCCGGGTAGCGATGCGCCACAGCAGGGTCCAGCTGGCGTCGGTGATGAAGATCGCCAGTAGCACCAGCCAGCAGCTGATCGCCAGCCGCCCCTCGACACTGCCCAGCAGGGCGAGACCGGCCAGCAGGAAACCCGTGGGGATACTGCCGGCATCACCCATGAACAGGCGCGCCGGCGGCCAGTTCCACACCAGGAAACCGAGCTGGCTGGCAGCCAGCAGCAGGCAGAACAGCGGGTAATCACCGGCAGCGCCATCCAGGCTCAGCAGCGCCGCGGCCGCGGCTGCCAGCAGGCACTGGCTGGCGGCAATGCCGTCGATACCATCCATGAAGTTGTAGAGGTTTACCAGCCACAACATTGCCAGCGCGGTCGCCAGCGCCAGCATCCCGTACATCAGGGCACTACCCGCCACCTGACCCGCCACCTGCGGCGGCAGCAGATGCAGGGTCGCGACGAGGCAGCTGAGACCGTAGGCAGCCAGGCGCACCGAGACGGGCAGCGACCACACATCGTCGGCGATTCCGAGCAGCATAAGCGCGAGCGCCAGTCCCGCCAGCAGGCTGTAGGGCGCGGCCCAGGGCGCAACCCACAGCGCAGCCGCAACTACACCCAGGGTGAAGGCCAGCAGCATGGGCGCACCGCCACCGTGCGGTGTCGGCAGGTGGTGGGAGCTGCGCTCGTTGGGCACCGCAAGAATCCGCCAGTGCAGGGCCAGGCGCAGGTAGGCCCAACAGAACAGCACCGATGCCGCCAGGGTCAGCAACAGCAATGCAAACCAGGCAGAGGTCACCCCGGGCCGCCCGCAGTTGCCATCAGTTCCGCCGCCACGTCCTGTA
>JBFZEF010000396.1:0-13250 GCA_041307045.1 Halioglobus sp. | reverse complement strand
CGCCAGGAATACGGCGGCGCTGAACAGCGGCGCGAGCGCGCCGTGAAGCTGGTAAAGGCCGCCGGCGCCAACCGACCCTATGGCGAAACCGATGGCCGGACAGGAACTGACCAGGCCGGCCGCGGCACCCTGTTCCCCGGGACTGACTGCCAGGGACGCCCCGGCTGCGATGGCGGGCATACTCAGGCCCATGCCGGCGCCGAGAAAGGCCATGCCGGTGCCCAGCACAACAAAACTGCCGGAAGCAGCGATGATAATGGCGGCGATACACAGCGACGCCAGGCCCAGGCGAATGAGCCAGGTGGCCTTCAGTGATGTGCGCTGCATGACGGTGACCTGGATCAGGAAGGTGAACACGGCCGATATCATCAGCGCCGCGCCGGTCATCTGCGCGGTCTCGATGCCGCTAAGCTGGAGTTTGTCCTGCAACTGGAACCCCAGGGTCTGCTGAATACCTGAAAATCCTACAAAAAGCCCGACGGCGGTAGCCAGGTACAGGCGGATTCGCGGGTCGGTGACCCGCAGGCGGGCCCTGACCCTGCGGCTGCCGGGCTCCCCATCGGGAGCGGAGGGCAGCTGGCGCCAAACCAGCAGGGCGGCCATGGCCGCCATGGCTGCGGCAAAGTACAGTGGCGCCAACAGGCCGAAAGTGGCCAGCGCACCGCTCACCGCGGGACCGAGGATGGTACCGATGCTATTGGCCGTGCCCAGCCGTGCCATGGTGGCGGTACGGGTCTCCCGCCCGGAGTAGTCAGCCGCGTAGGCGGTACTGGCGGGGCTGGTGGCGGACATGATCAGCGACTGGCTGCAGCGCGCGACCAGTAATGCGACGTAAAGGGCGCTACCTGCCAGCAGGCCGGTAAGGCCGGCATAAAATACGCTGGTGAAACACAGGGTGCCCAGGGTATAGCCCACCAGGCCAGTGATGATGACCGGTTTGCGGCCGACGCGGTCGCTCAGGCGGCCCCAGGCGGGGGCCGCCAGGCCAAAAACCAGGGCGGAGATGGCGATAATGGAGGTGATCTGCAATTCGCCCAGCCGAACCTCGCGGCCCAGCGGGGCGAGTATGGCGAACACCAGCGACTGACCAATTGCCGTGGTCATCAGGGCAACGATCAGCACCGTAGTCTGGTGGCGACTCAGCTGGTTGGGCAAGGCGGAACTCTCTGTGTTGCGGCAAGCCGACACCGTTGCTTGCGGTGCTCCCTCTACCGCGGGGGCGGGCCCTGGACGGTTCCCTGCATGATAGGGGCATCCCTCGCCGAAGCCAATCGTTGGTCTGGACAGTCGGGGGCCCATCACCTAGAATCTGACGCCAGATTTCACAGGCCCGGCTAGCGCAACGGGCTCAGTGTATCCCCTTAAATAACCAGAGCTGAAATTTGTTGAGAGGCGAGATGCGGTTTCCCATCTCGCCTCTTTGTGAGCGCCCGGCTGAGGGGCGCGCTTGGCCGAGGTTATTCCGCTGAATTTGGAGGTTTATTTGTCCAGTCCGGCCATTCTGGCGCTAGAAGACGGCAGTATTTTCAGAGGCCAGGCCATAGGCGCCGCGGGGATATCGGTGGGGGAGGTCGTCTTCAACACGGCCATGAGCGGTTACCAGGAAATCCTCACGGACCCTTCCTACGCGCGCCAGATCGTCACCCTGACCTATCCCCACATCGGCAACACCGGCACCAATGCCGAGGACGAGGAGTCCTCGGGCATCTGGGCTGCGGGCCTGGTGATAAGGGACCTGCCGCTGCTGGCCAGCAACTACCGCAACCAACAGGGGCTGCAGCAATACCTCGAGCAGCGCGGGATTGTCGCGATCGCCGACATCGATACCCGCCGCCTCACCCGTATCCTGCGGGACAAGGGCGCGCAAAATGGTTGCCTGATGGCGGGGGAAGCGATCGACGAGGCGCGTGCCCTGGCCGAAGCCCGCGCTTTCGCCGGGCTCAAGGGCATGGATCTGGCCAGGGAGGTGTCGGTTGACAAGGCCTATGCTTGGGATGAGGGCAGCTGGGTATTCGGCGTCGGCCACAGCCGGCGCCCCGCGGCGGACCTGCCCTGGCATGTGGTGGCTTACGACTACGGCGTCAAGCGCAATATCCTGCGCATGTTGGTAGACCGGGGCTGTCGCCTGACCGTGGTGCCCGCGCAGACCCCCGCGGCGGAGGTGCTGGCGCTCAATCCCGATGGCGTGTTCCTGTCCAACGGTCCCGGCGATCCCGAGCCCTGCACCTACGCTATCGAGGCCATCCGGGCCATCCTGGAAACCGATATCCCGGTGTTCGGCATTTGCCTGGGCCACCAGTTGCTGGGCCTCGCCAGCGGGGCCACCACGAAAAAAATGAAATTCGGCCACCACGGCGCCAATCACCCGGTGCAGGACCTGGACAGGGGCACGGTGCTCATCACCAGCCAGAACCACGGTTTTGCGGTGAATGAAGGCAGTCTGCCGGCCAATTTGCGGGTCACGCACAAGTCCCTTTTCGACGGCTCACTGCAGGGTATCGCGCGCGTAGACAGGAACGCCTTCAGCTTCCAGGGTCACCCGGAGGCCAGTCCGGGGCCGCACGATGCAGCACCACTTTTCGACCACTTCATCGAGCTGATCACCGCCCGGGCGGGAGGCCACCCTGTGGCCGGTTACACCGCGGAGTCCCGCGACACAGGTAAAAGCTGAGAACCTATGCCCAAGAGAACTGACATCGAGAGCATCCTGATTCTGGGTGCCGGTCCCATCGTCATCGGCCAGGCCTGTGAATTCGATTATTCCGGTGCCCAAGCCTGCAAGGCCCTGCGGGAAGAGGGCTACCGGGTCATCCTGGTGAATTCGAACCCGGCCACGATCATGACCGACCCGGCCATGGCCGACGCCACCTATATCGAACCCATCGAATGGCGTACCGTGGCGCGAATCATCGAGGTGGAGAAGCCTGATGCGCTGCTGCCCACCATGGGGGGGCAGACGGCCCTCAACTGCGCCCTGGACCTGGCCCGGGAGGGGGTGTTGCAGGCCCACGGCGTGGAGATGATTGGCGCAACCAAGGAGGCCATCGACATGGCCGAGGACCGCCAGCTCTTCGACCGGGCGATGAAGCGCATCGGCCTGGAGACCCCGCGCTCCGCTTTCGCCCACAGCCTGGAGGAGTCGTTCCAGGTGCTGGACCAGATTGGCTTTCCCTGCATAATCCGTCCCTCCTTCACCATGGGTGGTTCCGGTGGCGGCATCGCCTATAACCGTGACGAATTCGAGACCATCTGCGTCCGCGGGCTGGATCTCTCACCTACCAATGAGCTGTTGATCGACGAGTCCCTCATCGGCTGGAAAGAATTCGAGATGGAGGTCGTGCGCGACAGGAATGACAACTGCATCATCGTCTGCTCGATCGAGAATTTCGATGCCATGGGCGTGCACACCGGGGATTCCATCACCGTCGCCCCGGCCCAGACCCTGACCGACAAGGAATACCAGATCATGCGCAACGCCTCGCTGGCGGTACTGCGGGAGATCGGGGTGGAGACGGGCGGCTCCAATGTCCAGTTCGGCCAGGACCCGAAGACCGGCCGCATGGTTGTCATCGAGATGAACCCGCGGGTGTCCCGCTCCTCCGCCCTGGCGTCCAAGGCCACCGGCTTCCCTATCGCCAAGGTCGCCGCCAAGCTGGCGGTCGGCTTTACCCTGGATGAGTTGCAGAACGATATTACCGGCGGCAGGACCCCCGCATCCTTTGAGCCGTCGATCGACTATGTCGTCACCAAGATTCCCCGTTTCGCCTTTGAGAAATTCGCCACGGCGGATTCGCGCCTGACCACCCAGATGAAGTCGGTGGGAGAAGTGATGGCGATCGGCCGCACTTTCCAGGAGTCGCTGCAGAAGGCTTTGCGGGGGCTCGAGGTGGGCTCCGCGGGTTTCGAGCACATGCTTGACGTGGACAGCCCCGATGCCCACGAGCAATTGGTTTCGGAGCTTTCCAACCCACGGCCAGAGCGCATCTGGTACGTTGCAGACGCTTTCCGCGCGGGTATGTCGGTGCAGGAGGTGTACCGCTACTCGGGGATCGACCCCTGGTTCCTGGAGCAGATTCGGGACCTGGTGCATACGGAAGACGGCCTGAAGACGGTCAATCTGGCAGACATCGATCATCGCCGCATGTTCTCGCTCAAGCGCAAGGGCTTTTCCGATGAGCGCCTCGCGGTACTACTTGCCGCCTCGGAAGCGCAAGTGCGGGAACACCGGCGCGGCCTCGGCGTGCGGCCGGTCTACAAGCGCGTGGACACCTGCGCGGCGGAATTCGCCACCGCCACCGCCTATATGTATTCCACCTACGAGGAGGAGTGCGAGGCTGCGCCCACCGCGCGCGACAAGATACTGGTGATTGGTGGTGGCCCCAACCGCATCGGCCAGGGCATCGAGTTTGATTACTGCTGCGTGCACGCCGCGCTGGCCATGCGCGAGGATGGCTACGAGGCCATCATGATCAACTGCAACCCGGAGACGGTCTCCACCGACTACGACACCTCCGATCGCCTGTATTTCGAGCCGGTCACCCTGGAGGATGTGCTGGAGATCGTCGACCTGGAGCAGCCCCGGGGCGTGATCGTGCAGTTTGGTGGCCAGACCCCGCTAAAACTCGCCCGCGCGCTGGCGGCGCAGGGCGTACCGATTATCGGTACCACACCGGACGCCATCGACCGGGCCGAGGACAGGGAACGCTTCCAGCAGATGATCCAGAAGCTGGGTCTGCGGCAGCCGGACAATATTACCGTTCGCAGTGTCGATGCGGCCGTCGAGGCGGCGAGCAGTATCGGCTATCCGCTGGTGGTGCGCCCATCCTATGTGCTGGGCGGGCGCGCCATGGAAATCGTCTACCGGGAAGAGGACCTGTTGCGGTATATGCGCGATGCGGTCCGGGTATCCCACGAATCCCCGGTCCTGCTCGACCGCTTCCTGAGCGCCGCCATCGAGGTTGATATCGACGCGGTGAGTGACGGCAAGCAGGTAGTCATAGGCGCCATCATGCAGCATATCGAACAGGCCGGGGTGCACTCCGGTGACTCCGCCTGCTCCCTGCCGCCTTACAGCCTCGATCCGAAAGTGCAGGACGCGATGCGCGAGCAGGTCCGGCAGATGGCCCTGGAGCTGGGCGTGGTCGGCCTGATGAACGTGCAGCTGGCCTGGCAGGACGGTGAGATCTACGTGATCGAGGTGAATCCACGGGCCTCCCGTACCGTGCCTTTCGTTTCCAAGTGCATCGGCGTGTCCCTGGCCAAGGTAGCCGCGCGCTGCATGGTGGGGCAGAGCCTGGAGGCGCAGGGCTTTACCCGCGAGGTGGTGCCGCCCTATTTCAGCGTGAAGGAAGCAGTGCTGCCCTTCAACAAGTTTCCCGGGGTGGATCCTATACTCGGCCCGGAGATGCGCTCCACCGGTGAGGTGATGGGCACCGGTGACACCTTTGCCAGTGCCTTTGCCAAGGCCCAGCTGGCCGCCGGGCAGGCGCCGCCCACCAGTGGCACCGTGTTGATCAGTGTGCGGGATGTGGATAAGCCCGGGGTGGTGAAAGTGGCTCGCGACCTGGTTGGGCTGGGCTTCTCCCTGGCGGCAACGGCGGGTACCGCCGATGCCCTGGAGCAGGCGGGCATGACCGTGCGCCGGGTAAACAAGGTGCTGGAAGGCCGCCCGCATATCGTGGACATGATCAAGAACGATGAGGCGGATATGATTATCAACTCCACCGAGGGGCGGCGGGCCATCGCCGACTCGGCCGCCATCCGCGCCACCGCGGAAGCCCACCGCGTGTTTTACACCACCACCCTGGCGGCGGCGGAGGCGGTGTGCATGGCGCTCAAGCACGAGGGTGACCAGGCGGTCCGGCGCCTGCAGGACCTGCATAGGAGCATACTGGCATGAACAAGTTCCCGATGACAGTTTCCGGGGAAGCCAGCCTGCGGGAAGAGCTCGACCGGCTGAAGAGGGTGGAGCGACCCAGGATCACCCAGGCCATTGCCGAGGCCAGGGCCCACGGCGACCTGAAGGAGAACGCGGAGTACCACGCGGCCCGGGAGCAGCAGAGTTTCATGGAGGGCCGGATCATGGAAATCGAGGGCAAGCTCGGCAATGCCCAGGTCATCGATGTGACCACTATCCCGCGCACCGGCAAGGTGATTTTCGGCACCACCATCGACCTGCTCAACCTGGCGACGGATGAGACCGTCACCTACCGTATCGTCGGTGAGGACGAGGCGGACGTGAAGCGCAACCTGATATCCGTCGGCTCACCCATTGCCCGCGCCCTGATTGGCAAGCAGGAGGGCGATACCGTAGTGGTGAAAGCCCCCAGCGGGGATATCGAGTACGAAATCGATCGGGTGCAGCATATCTGACCCGGCGCCACGCCCCGCGGGTGGTTGCTAGAGCGGGCTATGCAAATAATTCTCATTTAGGCTACCATGCGGGTTCCGCGGGCCTGCGCCCGCCCTTCCTGTACTGTTGGCGGGACCCGATAGTAATGAACGTCTCCCTGTGGACCCTGAAAGCCGGCGAACGCTGCGAGATCCTCGGCTACGACCAGGTGCTGCCAGAGAATTACCGCACCCGGATAATGGAATTCGGGTTTCACCCGGGAGAGACCGTCGTCTGCGTGCAGTCGGTAGCGTTCGGTGCGCCCAAGGTCTACCGCGTCAGCAATACCATTTTTTCCCTGGACGAGGAGGTGGCGGACCATATCCAGGTCCGGCTGCTTGGCGCTGATGGCTAAAATAATCCTGATCGGCAGCCCCAACTCCGGCAAGAGCCTGTTGTTCAACCGGCTTACGGGCCTGCACCACAAGGTCGCGAATTTTCCCGGCATCACCGTCGATGTGGGCATGGGCAAAATGCGCGCGCTGTCGGACACGGTGCTGGTGGATTTTCCCGGTACCTATTCGCTGCAGGCGATCTCGGCGGAAGAGACGGTGGCGGTGGAGCAGTTCCACCGCGCCCTGCAGGATCCCGAGGTCGAGCAGGTGTTGTGCCTCATCGATGCGACACGGCTGGAGAAGAGCCTGTATTTCACCCTGCAGGTGATTCGCGACTGCGAGCGCCGCGCCAAACCGGTGACGGTTCTGGCCAATATGATCGATGTGCTGGACAACCACGGGCTGTCCCTCGATGTGGCTGAACTGGGGGCGGCGCTGCACACGCCGGTGCTAGCGGTGTCGGCCCGCACCGGAAAAGGGACGGCTGAGGTCGTCAGCCACATCAAGGGGATCCGGGATAAGGCGTTGCAGCCCCCCCGCAGCCACCTGCTGGACGCCCCCGACGTGCTATTGCGCGGCACCGCCCACGAACTCGCGCGCCGCTACGGCCCCAAAGGCGACATGCTGGTGCGGACCCAGACCCGACTGGACAGCTTTTTCCTCAACTCCGTCACTGGCGGGATCTCTTTCTTTGTCATCATGTACCTGCTGTTCCAGTCCATCTTCACCTGGTCGGCACCGGCCATGGATGCGGTGGAGACCCTCCTGGGAGCGCTGGCCGACCGGGTAGTACCGCTGATCGGCAACCAGCTGGTGCGGGATTTCACCGCGGATGCCCTGTTCGGCGGTATCGGTGCGTTCCTGGTATTCGTACCCCAGATTTTTGTGCTGACTTTTGTGATTGGCCTGCTGGAGGACTCGGGTTACATGGCCCGGGCCGCCCTGATCTGCCACAAGCCCCTGCGCCTGTTTGGCCTCACGGGGAAGAGTTTTATCCCCATGCTGTCCGGGGTGGCCTGCGCCATTCCGGCCATTTACGCCGCCCGGGCCATCGATTCACCGCGCAAGCGCCTGCTGACCTACATGGCCATCCCGCTGATGCCCTGTTCCGCGCGCCTGCCGGTCTATACCCTTATCATCGCCGCTTTTATCCCCGCCGGCACCGGCCTCGGCGGGCTGGTGGGATGGCAGGGCCTGGCCATGTTCTGCATCTACTTTTTCGGCATGTTGTGCGGCCTGCTGGTAACGGCGCTGGTATCGCGCAGCAGCGAGGATCATTACACCGACCTGCCCTTTGTGCTTGAACTGCCGCCCTACCGCGTGCCCGGTCTCGGCCCCATCCTGCGCAATGCCTGGAGCCGCTCCAAACATTTCGTCACCAAGGCGGGCAAGATAATCTTTTCCGTCACCGTGGTTATCTGGGTGCTGGGCTACTTCCCCAACTACGGCACCGACCTCGGGGCCTCCTGGCTGGGCTATATCGGCAGGATAGTGGAGCCGTTGTTTGCGCCGCTGGGGCTCGACTGGCGCTACGCGGTGGCGATTCTCACCTCGTTCCTGGCGCGGGAAGTGTTCGTGGGCACCCTCGGTACCATATTTGGCATTGAGGCGGCGGACGACAACATGACGCCGCTGGTACAGCAGATACAGGACAGCCAGCTGGCCCTGGGCTCCGGGCTCGCGCTGCTGGTGTTTTTCGCCATTGCCCTGCAGTGCGTGTCCACTGTGGCAATCCTGTCCAAGGAGAGCGGTTCCGCAACGCTGGCGCTGAAAATGTTTGTCGCTTACCTGCTGCTGGCCTACGCCGCGGCCCTGGCCATCTTCCACCTGGCGGCAGTTTTCAGTTGAAGCCTCACTCCGCCCGCTGGTGCTGGAACAGCCGCAGTTCCGCCAGCACCAGGCGCGCAATCAGTTGGACCATCAACGCATGGTTCTCTTTGCGGATACCCTCCAGGCCGGTGTTGATCTGCCGGTAGAGGGCGTCCCGGCCGGCGGCATCGATGGAGGCCGGCAGTTCGACAGAGAAGCTGTATTGTTCCGACTCGCTCAGCCGGGTGTAGGTACCGGTGAGCTGATCCACGGCGAAGTCGATCAGGCCCTGGTCAGCGCCGCGGGCGGCGAGCAGGGCTCTCAATTCCCGGTCGAGGAACGCCAGACCCTGCGCCCGACGCGAGGGGAACTCGAGGATCTCCGCCAAATTATACTGCCCGCACCAGGTTGGAGAGGCGGGGATCGGGGCTGGCGGAGTGGCGCAGGATGACCACGACATTGCCGATGCGCTGCACCAGCGATGCCCCGGTGCGGTCACACAATTCCTGCGCCAGGGTCGCGCGGTCCTCGCGGGAGCCGGTGGCGAGCTTGACCTTGATCAGTTCATGGTCGGTGAGTGCGCGTTCCAGCTCGCTGTACACACCCTCGCTGAGACCGTTGCCCGCGATGGTGACCACCGGCTTCAGTTTGTGGCCTATGGCGCGCAGTTGCTTGATGTTCGGATTCGTCTGCTTGTTCATAATCATTCCAAGGTACACTAAACCCCTGGCTTTGCTGGGGTTGTGCAGTTTACACATTTGGCCCCGCATTCGAAACTGACTGGCGATACTCACTGGCGATGGCAAAAAAGAAATCCTCCAGCAAGGCCTGGTTGAAAGAACACCGGGAAGATCCCTATGTGCAGCAGGCCCAGCGCGAGGGCTACCGCTCGCGCGCCTGTTACAAACTGCTGGAAATACAGGAGAAGGACCGGGTGATCCGCCCCGGCATGACGGTGCTGGATCTTGGCAGCGCGCCAGGCGGCTGGTCCCAGGTGGCTGTGGCGCTGGTGGGGCACAGCGGCCGGGTGATAGCCTCGGACATCCTGCCCATGGACAGCCTGGCGGGGGTGGAATTTATTGAGGGAGATTTCACCAGTGACGACGTATTCGGGCAGATCCTGGACGCCATTGGCGATAGCCGGGCGGATCTGGTGCTGTCCGACATCGCGCCAAATATGAGCGGGGTGAACGCAGTGGACCAGCCGCGGTCCATATACCTGGTTGAGTTGGCCTTGGACATGGCGCGACGAGTACTGGCCCCGGGCGGTACTTTCGTTGCCAAAGTGTTCCAGGGAGAGGGGTTTGACGAGCTGTTCCGGGCGGCGAGGGAGTCTTTTGACAAGGTCCTGACCCGCAAGCCGAGGGCGTCCCGTCCCCGTTCGCGGGAGGTCTACCTGGTGGCCAGAGGGTTCCGGGCCAGTGATACCGGGTGAACTGCCAGGCAGGTGCGGGACCTGGCTGTGGCAGGCTTGAAACGTGGAGAGATGGCCCCATTTGTAGTAGATTGGCAGTGTATCCGGTTTGATCAGGAACACTGCCCCGGGCCCCAAATGAGGTTAACGTATTGAACGATATGGTTAAAAATTTATTGCTTTGGCTGGTCATCGCCGCGGTCCTGCTGTCGGTGTTCAATAACTTCAACATGAAGAGCCAGTCCGAGCAGGTCGGTTATTCGGATTTCATCCAGGAGGTCCAGAACGACCAGGTGAAACGGGTGACGGTGGACGGCCTGACTATTGCGGGTGTGCGCCAGGACGGCTCCAGTTTCGAGACCATCCGCCCCATGCTGGAGGACCCCAGGCTGATCGATGACCTGTTGGATCACAATGTCATCGTCGAGGGCCGCAAGCCCGAGCAGCAGAGTGTCTGGACCCAGTTGCTGGTGGCCAGCTTCCCGATCCTGATCATCATCGCCGTTTTCATGTTTTTCATGCGCCAGATGCAGGGTGGTATGGGCGGCCGCGGCGGCCCGATGAGCTTTGGCAAGAGCAAGGCCCGCCTGCTGGGTGAAGACCAGATCACCACCACTTTCGCCGATGTGGCGGGTGTGGACGAGGCCAAGGAGGATGTAAAGGAACTGGTGGAGTTCCTGCGCGATCCGAGCCGTTTCCAGAAACTCGGCGGGCGCATCCCGCGGGGTGTGCTGATGGTGGGGCAGCCGGGTACCGGCAAGACCCTGCTCGCCAAGGCCATTGCCGGCGAGGCCAAGGTGCCGTTCTTTACCATCTCGGGCTCCGATTTCGTCGAAATGTTTGTCGGTGTGGGCGCGTCCCGGGTTCGGGACATGTTCGACCAGGCCAAGAAGCAGGCGCCCTGCATTATTTTTATTGACGAGATCGATGCAGTGGGCCGGCACCGCGGTGCCGGCCTGGGCGGCGGGCACGACGAGCGGGAACAGACCCTCAACCAGTTGCTGGTGGAGATGGACGGCTTCGATGTCAACGACGGTGTGATCGTGATTGCAGCGACCAACCGCCCGGATGTCCTCGATCCCGCGCTGCTGCGCCCCGGGCGTTTCGACCGCCAGGTGGTGGTCGGCCTGCCGGATATCCGCGGCCGGGAACAGATACTCAAAGTGCACATGCGCAAGGTGCCCCTGTCCGAAGATGTCGAGGCGAGTAAGATCGCCCGGGGGACCCCAGGTTTCTCAGGTGCTGACCTCGCCAACCTGGTGAATGAAGCAGCCTTGTTCGCTGCCCGCTCCAACGTGCGAACGGTGGGCATGGCCCAGTTTGAGATGGCCAAGGACAAGATCATGATGGGCGCCGAGCGCAAGTCCATGGTCATGTCCGAAGCCGAGAAGCGCAACACCGCCTACCACGAGGCAGGGCATGCCATTGTCGGCCGCCTGCTGCCTGAGCACGACCCGGTTTACAAGGTAAGCATCATTCCCCGCGGCCGGGCCCTCGGCGTGACCATGTTCCTGCCGGAGGAGGATCGCTACAGCCATAGCCGCCGCTTCATCGTCAGCCAGGTCTGCAGCTTGTTTGGCGGGCGCATCGCCGAGGAGATGACCCTGGGCAGGGATGGCGTGACTACCGGCGCTTCCAATGATATCCAGCGGGCCACTGAAATTGCCCGCAACATGGTCACCCGTTGGGGTCTGTCGGAGAAGATGGGGCCGCTGATGTACGACGAGGTGGACGAGCAGGTCTTCCTCGGGCGCAGCGCGGGCCAGGCCCACAAGTCCCTGTCCGGCGAGACCGCCAAAATGATCGATGAGGAAGTGCGCAAGATCATCGACGAGTGTTACGCGAAAGCCCAGAAGCTGCTGGAAGACAACGTCGACAAGCTGCACGCAATGGCCCGCGCCCTGATGCAGTACGAGACCATCGACGCGCACCAGATCGACGACATCATGGCGGGGCGCGAACCCCGGGAACCCGCGGACTGGGGTGGCGATGCCGGAGCCGACAGTCCGGGCAGTTCAGGTGCCGACACCGCCAGGTCCCGCAAGGACGCGGGCAACCCCATCGGCGGGCCGGCCAGCGAGCACTGACCCCGGGCCGGACCTTGTCCTCTTTCCCAGGATTCCCCGCCCCGGCACTGCGCTGTGCCGGGCGACACCTCGACCTATCCCGCCCGGCCATCATGGGCGTAATCAATACCACTCCTGATTCCTTTGCCGATGGCGCCACGCTGTACCGGTCGGCGCGACTGGACCTGGGGCTGGCCATGGACAGGGCCCGGGAGATGGTGGCCGCGGGGGCGGCGATCCTGGATATCGGCGGCGAGTCCACCCGCCCTGGCGCTGCGGTCGTGGGGCTCGATGAGGAAATGGAACGCGTGCTGCCGTTGCTGGAGCGTATTGTGGCGGAGCTGGATGTGATCGTCTCCGTCGATACCAGCTCACCCGGGCTGATGACAGCCGCTGCTGTCCGGGGGGCGGGGCTGTTGAACGATGTGCGCGCCCTGGGTCGCGAGGGCGCGCTGGCGGCGGCCGCGGCCACCGGTCTGCCGGTCTGCCTGATGCATATGCGCGGTGAGCCCTCTACCATGCAGCAGGCGCCGCACTACGCCGATGTGGTCGCCGAGGTGGAAAGCTTCCTGTGCAGCCGGATCGCCGTCTGCGAGGCCGCCGGTATCGCCAGGCAAAGGCTGGTGGTCGATCCGGGGTTTGGCTTTGGCAAGACGCTTGAGCACAATCTGCAGCTGCTGGATGCCCTGCCGCGGCTGGCAGGTTTAGGTGTACCGCTGCTGGTGGGCCTGTCGCGCAAGTCGATGATCCAGCCCAGCTCGAGGGTGGCCAGAAAGATCACGATGATCATCATGCCGATCAAGGCATGGACGATGAGTTCTTCGAACCGTTTTAAAATTTCTTTTGTCGACATGGGAAATCCTTGCGTTTGCGGCACCCCGGGGTGCGGGTGCGGTAAGGGCCTCGGCAATCCCGACTGATGGCATGGAAAGCGGCGCTTTTCGGCTCCGGCCGGCCGCCTGTACTCTATAATAACCGTCGCAATTTTCAGCGCAATGGAAAAGTGAAGCTGCGGCCGGTAAAAAAATTACGCCCGCGCCCCCCGCCGCCGACGGCGTTAGCCTCCGTTTGGACATCGTTTTTTCGGCCGTCCGTTGACTTTTAGGCCCGTTTGGTTTAGGTCTGCGATTCATCCAAATCCGGAGGTGCAGCCATCGAAATCATCCACGACATTCCAACCATGCAGGCCCGCGCCGAAGCGCTGCGGGCCGAGGGGCAGACCATCGCCTTCGTCC
>JBFZEF010000395.1:0-2651 GCA_041307045.1 Halioglobus sp. | reverse complement strand
AAAACCCCAAGCAGGAATACAAGCGCGAATCTTTTGCGCTGTTCGAGCAACTGCTGAAAAATCTCAAGGACGAGGTCGTCAAGTTCCTCAGCCACGTGCAGATACAGCGCCAGGATGAAGCGGAGCAGATCGAGCGCCAGCGCCGGGCGGCCGCCGAGCGCGAGAAGCTGGCGTTCCGCCATGCCGAGGCCTCCGCCATGACCTCCCCCGATGGCGACGCGGACGTCCCGGAAGAACGCGAGCAGGCACCCCCCCAGACCTTTACCCGCGACCAGCCCAAAGTCGGTCGCAATGAGCCCTGCCCCTGCGGCAGCGGCAAGAAATACAAGCAGTGCCACGGCAAGATCTAGCCGGGGGGCAGTGATATGGCGGTAGGAGACGACACCCTGGGTGTGCTGCACCCCGTGCCCGGTGTGCGCCTGGCAACGGTTTCCGCAGGCATCAAGAAGCCCGGGCGCAAGGACCTGGTGCTGATGGAGTTGGCCGAGGGCGCAAGCGCCGCCGCCGTCTTTACCCGCAATGCCTTTTGCGCCGCCCCGGTGACAGTCGCGCGCGAGCACCTGCGCTTGAGTGCGGGCCGGCCGCGCTACCTGCTGGTGAATACCGGTAATGCCAACGCCGGCACCGGGACGGCCGGGATCGAGGCTGCCCGGGCCTGCACCCGGATGGTGGCAAGCGCGGGCGAGGTGTCTGCTGAAGTCGTGCTGCCCTTTTCCACCGGCGTCATCGGTGAGCCTCTGCCCACCCGGCTGATTGAGGCCGCCATTCCCGCGGCGTTCGCCGCACTCTCCGCCGAGGGCTGGGCCGATGCGGCGCTGGGTATCATGACGACCGACACGCGACCCAAAGGCTGCTCCCTGCGTTTTCAGGCGGGCGGCGGCGAATTCGTGATAACGGGAATCGCCAAGGGGGCCGGGATGATCCGCCCCAACATGGCGACCATGCTGGCGTATATCGCGACGGACATGGCCGTGGAGGTGGCCGTGCTGCAGGCCATGCTGGCCGCCGCCGTGGAGACGACCTTCAATCGCATCACTATTGACGGGGATACCTCGACCAACGACGCCTGCGTGCTGGCGGCCACGGCTGCCGCGGGCAACGCGCCCCTGGCGCAGAGGGATTCGGCGCTGGGCCTTGCCCTGGAGGCTGCGCTGGAACAGGTATGCCTGGCCCTGGCACAGGGACTGGTGCGGGATGGGGAGGGTGCCAGCAAATTTGTGACAGTGCAGGTCAACGGCGGCCGGCAGGAGCAGGAGTGCCTGGATGTGGCCTTTACCATCGCCCATTCGCCCCTGGTGAAAACCGCGCTGTTTGCCAGCGATCCCAATTGGGGGCGGCTGTTGGCGGCCATCGGCCGGGCGGGGCTGGTGGATCTGGATGTCGACCGGGTCGGCGTTTACCTCAACGACGTGTTGATCGCCAGCAACGGTTGCCGCGCCGCCACCTATACCGAGGAGCAGGGTGTGGCGGCGATGGCCCCGGCGGAGATTACCATCCGTATCGAATTGGACCGGGGTGAGAGCAGCGCAACCGTCTGGACCACGGATTTTTCCTACGACTATGTGCGGATCAATGCCGAGTACCGAACCTGAGGCGGGGCCGGTGCAGGTGGCGGTCGGGGTGGTGCTGGACCCGGCTCGCCGGGTGCTCATCACCCGTCGCGCGAGCAACAGCCACCAGGGCGGCCTGTGGGAGTTTCCCGGCGGCAAGGTGGAGCCTGGAGAGAACCTGCTGCTGGCCCTGGCGCGGGAATTGCGCGAGGAACTGGGTATAGAGATCGGCCGCACCAGCCCGCTGCTGGCAGTGAACCACGATTATGGCGACAAGCGGGTGGTGCTGGACGTGCACGTGGTGTGGGACTTCGATGGCCAGGCGCAGGCGCTGGAACAGCAGCCCATGGCGTGGGTTGCACCCGGCGAGCTGGCCGGGTACCGGTTTCCGGCGGCGAATGTGCCGATCATCGGCGCGATCAACGAGCTGTTGGCCAGAACCGCCGCCTGCGACTAGCCGGCACTTTCGGCGCGCAGCAGGAACTCCTTGTGCAATTCATCCACCACCGAATCCAGCTCCGCCAGCGGTTTTGAGTTGTCGATAATGATGTCCGCCAGTTCCAGCCGCTGGGCGCGGGGCATCTGGGCGGCCATGATGCGGCGGATCTGCTCCTCGCTGTTGCCATCCCTGCGGCTGGCGCGGTCCAGTTGCATGGCCTCGGGCACGTCGACCACCACCACGCAGTCTGCCTGCTCCTTTTGCCGGGTTTCCAGCAGCAGGGGCGAGCTGAGTATGCTGTAGGGAGAGGCCGCCGCCGCCAGCTGGCGGCGAATTTCCCCGGCGATCAGGGGGTGGGTCAGTCGCTCCAGCCAGAGGCGTTCGCTGGCGTCGGCGAACACCCGCTGGCGCAGCGCGGCGCGGTCCAGGTTGCCGTCAGCCAGAATGATGTGCGCACCGAAGTGCGCGGCGATGGCGTCCAGTGCCTCGGCGCCCGGCTCGACGATAATCCTGGCGGCGACATCCGCGTCCACCACCACTATACCGTGGTGCTCGAAGCGTCGCGTGACCTCGGACTTGCCGCTGCCGATGCCGCCGGTGATGCCAACCACCAGCCCCATCAGTTCAGCCCTGTGGCGGCGAGGTAGCGGCTGCTGATGGCA
>JBFZEF010000394.1:0-7551 GCA_041307045.1 Halioglobus sp. | reverse complement strand
GACCAGCCCACAATCCCCATCCCGGCTGCGCGCAGGCGGTCGAGGTAATTATTGTTTATTTCATAGCGGTGCCGATGGCGCTCCATGATGGTTTCGGCGCCGTAGATGGCGCGCACCTTGCTGCCGGCATCGAGATGGCAGGGCTGGGCCCCCAGGCGCATGGTGCCGCCGAGGTCGGAGCTCTCGTCCCGGGATTCGGTCCTGCCGTCCGGCGTCATCCACTCGGTGATCAGCGCCACGATCGGGTGCGGGGTGTGCGGGTTCATCTCGGTGGAATCGGCGCCTTCCAGGCCACAGACATTGCGGGCATATTCCACCAGGGCCACGTGCATGCCCAGGCAGATGCCCAGGAACGGGATGCGGTTTTCCCGGGCGTAGCGCACCGCGGTGATCTTGCCCTCGACACCCCGGTCGCCGAAGCCGCCGGGCACCAGGATCGCATCCATACCCGCCAGCACAGCGGTGCCCTTGCGCTCGATATCCTCGGCGTCAATGTACTCGACCTTCACCTGGGTGAGGTTCTGCAGGCCCGCATGCTTCAGCGCCTCGTTGAGCGACTTGTAGGCATCGAGCAGATCGACATACTTGCCCACCATGGCCACCCGCACCTCGCCCCGCTTGGGGCTGAACTCACGCTCCAGCACATCCTCCCAGTCGGACAGATCGGCCTCTTTCGCGCAGTTCAGGCCGAAGCGCTCCACCACGAAATCGTCGAGGTGGTGGTCGCGCAGCATGCCGGGGATACGGTAGATGGAATCCGCATCCAGCAGGGGGATGACGGCGCGCTCTTCCACGTTGGTGAACAGGGAAATCTTCTTGCGGGCGCTCTCCTCGATCTCCACCGCGCAGCGACACAGCAGGATATCCGGCTGCAGGCCGATGGAGCGCAACTCCTTGACCGAGTGCTGGGTGGGCTTGGTCTTGATCTCGCCGGCGGTGGCGATATAGGGCACCAGGGTCAGGTGCATCAGCAGGGCGCGGTTGGAGCCGAGCTCAACCTTCAACTGCCGCGCGGCCTCGAGGAAGGGCAGGCCCTCGATATCGCCGACTGTGCCGCCGATCTCCACGATGGCAACCTCGGCGTCGCCGGCGCCCAGGATGATCCGGCGCTTGATCTCGTCGGTGATGTGGGGGATGACCTGCACGGTGCCGCCCAGGTAGTCGCCCCGGCGCTCCTTGCGCAGCACAGTGTTATACACCCTGCCGGTGGTGAAATTGTTGCTGCGTTTCATGGTGGTATGGGTGAAACGCTCGTAGTGCCCGAGGTCGAGGTCGGTCTCGGCGCCGTCCTCGGTGACGAACACCTCGCCGTGCTGGAACGGGCTCATGGTGCCGGGGTCGACATTGATATAGGGATCGAGCTTGAGCAGGGTCACCCGGATGCCCCTGGCTTCGAGCACCGCTGCCAGGGACGCGGCTGCAATCCCCTTGCCGAGTGACGATACCACCCCACCTGTGACGAAGACGTAACGCGTCATAATAGCCTTTTTTCTATGCTGTACTGCCAGACAAAAAAACGCGCACGCAGCTCCGGAACGGAGCGATTTCGACGGGTGCGAGTCCTGCGAAAAGATGGGAAATCAGGCTACCAGAAAGCCTCAGCCAGCTCAATCGAAAGCCGTGGCGATGTCGCGCTCCCAGCGCACTTGCCAGAGGGATTCGCCCGGGCCTGGCGCCCCGGCCCAGCGGCTGGAGTCGCACAGCCACAGGTCCCCCACCGCCAGCAGTTCGCCCGCGAGGTAAAGCAGCGGCACCCGATCCCGCCACCAGGGCGGGACGTCCCCCTCCTGCAACAGTTTTTTCAGGCTCGCGCCGCCGCGCCGCCCCCTGGGCCGACAGCGCTCGCCGCCGCGGCGCCAGGTGACTTGCAGGCGCTCCCCGGCTGCCAGCTTCAGCCCCGCCCCCTGCGCCGGCGCCAGCCACAGCCGCCCCCCTGCCAGCGGCAACTCCAGCACCTCGCCCGGCGCCAGCAGCAGGGACTGCGCAACCGCCGCAGGATCGGGTTCAGGTTCAGGTTCAGGCAACAGATAGACACCGTCGCGGTAGCGCTGCAGGCAATAGGCACTGCATTGCAGGCGCGGCCTGCTGCGCTCCGAGACCACCGCCAGTTGACGCTGGAACTCGGCCAGGGCGGCCTGGTCCGGCATCGGCAGCCCCGCCGCCTGCAACCAGTGGCGCAGGGCGAGGGCGGCCTCCGCGGGGCCGGGACCAAGGGCGGCCAGCGGCAGGCCGGGATCCCCCATCACACTGTAGATGGTGGCCGGCACCGGCACCGCCTGGGCCAGCAGCCCGGCGGCAACGGCGATGTGCTCGCTGGCCCGCGTCACCGTGCGCCGATAGCCCGGCCAGCGCCCGGCCACCAGGGGCAGCACCTGGTTGCGCAGGAAGTTGCGGTCCAGGCCGGTATCGCTGTTGCTGGGGTCCTCCACCCAAACGAGCCCGTGGCTGCGGGCGTAGGCTTCCAGCGCGGAGCGCGGTTGCTGCAGCAGCGGCCGCAGCAGGCGGCCGGCCCCGAGGGGGCGCCCGGCCGGCATGGCCGCCAGCCCCTGCACCCCGGCGCCTCGCAGCAGGCGCAGGAAGAAAGTCTCCACCTGGTCATCCGCGTGGTGCCCCAGGAACAGGACATCACCGGCCTGCAGTTGGGCCTCGAACAGGCCGTAGCGGGTCTCCCGCGCGGCCGCCTCCAGCCCGTATGCGCCCGGGCTCACCTCGCCGCCCAGGCAAACGATGGGGAGCTGCAGGAGCCGGCACACCCACTCGCAGTGCACCTGCCAGTCACCGGCCTGCGCCTGGAGATTGTGGTTGACATGGATGGCGCTCAAGGGAGGCGCCCCGGGGTGGTGGCGGCGCCAGCGCTGCAACAGGTGCAGCAGTGCGGTCGAATCGACGCCGCCACTGAAGCCCACGTACCAGTGGCCGGCGTCGAGAAGGGGCGCCAGCTGGCGGTCGAGGACGGGATAATCGAGCGGGATGTCAGCCATGGTCCGCGGGGCGCCCAACAGCCTGTGCCGGGCAGACCCTAGTTGCCGTAGGACATCAGGCGCTGGTAGCGCTTGGACAGCAGATCCTCAATAGGCAGCTGGCCGAGGCGGTTGAGCTGCTCGACCAGATGCGCCCTGATCCGCTGTGCCATCGCCTGGGGGTCGCGGTGGGCGCCGCCCAGGGGCTCCGGGATGGTGGCGTCGACGATGCCCAGTTCCTGCAGCACGGAGGATGTCACACCCATGGCGGCGGCCGCCTCCGGCGCATTCTCGGTGCTCTTCCAGATGATGTTGGCGCAGCCTTCCGGCGAGATCACGAAATAGGTCGCGTACTGCAGCATCGCCAGGTGGTCACCCACGCCGATGCCCAGCGCGCCGCCGGAACTGCCCTCGCCGATCACCACGCAGATGATCGGGGTGGCCAGGCGCGACATAACCGCCAGGTTGCGGGCGATGGCCTCGCTGATACCGCGCTCCTCCGAGTCGATCCCGGGATAGGCGCCGGGGGTGTCGATCAGGGTTATCACCGGCAGCCTGAAGCGCTCGGCCGTCTCCATCAGCCGCAGGGCCTTGCGATAGCCTTCGGGCTTGGGCATGCCGAAGTTGCGCAGCACCTTGTCTTTCACCGCCCGGCCCTTCTCCTGGCCGATCACCATGACCGGGCGGCCATCGAGGCGGGCCACGCCGCCGACAATCGCCCTGTCATCGCCGAAATGGCGGTCGCCATGCAACTCGTCGAATTCCTCGAATACCAGCGGCAGGTAATCCAGGGTATAGGGGCGCAGGGGGTGGCGCGCCACCCGGACGGTATCCCAGGGGCTCAGGTTCGCGTAAATCTTCTCGGTGAGCTTGGTGCTCTTGGCCCGCAGGGTCTCGATTTCCTCGCTGATATTGATTTCGTTGTCGGTACCCACCAGCCGCAGTTCCTCGATCTTGACCTCCAGATCGGCGATCGGCTGTTCGAAATCGAGGTAGTTGGGGTTCATGCGGCGATGGGCTCGGCAACGGCGGGCAAAGGGCGCCCAGTGTACAAAAATAATGCGGCCCAGACCAATAGCGGATCCTGGTCCGGTTCGGTGGGGGCGGCGCAGCGATTCGCCCGGCAGCGCGACTTCAGGTATACACTACGGCCCCATGCAAGCACCGCCCCCCTACCTCGTTCCCCACAGCCGGGAAGACATCCGCATTCTCTACGAGGACGAGCACCTGCTGCTGGTGCGCAAGCCCGACCTGCTGCTGAGCGTTCCCGGGCGCCATCCCCTCAACAAGGACTGCCTGGTGACCCGGCTGCAGCTGCGCTACCCCAGTGCCAGCATCGTCCACCGCCTCGACCTCGACACCTCGGGCATCATGGTCATACCGCTGAACAAGGCCAGCCATGCCCATATCAGCCGCCAGTTCCAGCAGCGCCAGGTGGAGAAGTCCTACCAGGCGGTGGTGTGGGGCGTGCTGGAGCAGGAGTGCGGCGAGGTTGACTTGCCCATCGCCTGCGACTGGGAAAATCGGCCGCGGCAGCTCATCTGCCACGAGCGGGGGCGCCAGGCGCTCACCCGCTACGAAGTGCTCGAGCGCGGCGTGGATCGCACCCGGGTGCTGCTGCGGCCCGTCACCGGCCGCTCTCACCAGCTGCGCATCCACATGCGCGAGCTCGGCCACCCGATCCTGGGCTGCGACATGTACGCCCACCCGGAAGCCCTGGCGATGGCGCCACGGCTGCTGCTGCACGCTACCACCCTGGCTTTTACCCACCCCGCGACGGGTGCATGGCTGGCGGGAGAGTGCGCGCCGGATTTCTAGGAGCCTTCACAGCGACTTCACAGATAGCTGCACCAGTCACTCCAGCTGCCCGCGTACAGGGTGGCGTCCTCCCGGCCCAGCAACGCGAGGGAGAACAGGTTCACGCAGGCCGTAACACCGGAGCCGCAGTAGACCACCAGTTGCCCGGCCTGCAGGGCATCGCCCCAGTGCGCGTGCAGGCCCGCACTGTCGAGCACCCTGCCGTCGCTCGCGGTCACCCCCTGCCAGGGCCGGTTGATAGCGCCGGGAATGTGCCCCGACACCGGGTCGATCGGCTCCTCCAGCCCCTGGTAACGGCGCGCCTCCCGGGAATCCACCAGCAGCGCGCCGGATTCCTGCAAACGGCGCAGGCCCTCGATGTCGCAGTAGCCGCTGAACTGCCCGGCCGCGCCGGGAGTGCCGGGTGCGCAGGACGGCGGCCGGGGCAGGCTGGCATCGGGCCGGCCGCCGGCGGCGAGCCAGGCCTGGTAACCACCATCGAGCAGGCGCGGCGGACGGTAACCCAGGCTGCGCAGCAGCCACCACAGGCGGGACGCAAAGGCCAGGCGCGAATCATCGTAGGCAACGACCGCTGTCCGGGGCCCCACGCCGAGGCGGGCAAGCAGCGCGGCGAAGTCGGCCGGGTCCGGCAGCGCATGGCGCCCGCCGTGCCCAGCCAGCGGGCCGGAGAGATCCCGATTCAGGTCGAGGTAGTGGGCACCGGGAATATGCCCCTGCAGGTACAGGGCCCGGCCGGCACCCGGATCCGCCAGGGAGAAACGGCAGTCAAATACGACCGGCTGTGGTGCGGCCAGCAGCTCCCCGGCTTCAATCAACATGGGCGGCATTGGGTCAGTCATGGGTATCTCCGGGCAATCAGTGGGCCGCAGCCTGGCCGCGCAGGGGGACAGAGTGCAGGGGAACAGAGTAGGCGAGTGCAGCAAAATTCACTAGACTCATGGCGGGAGTCTTCCCGCGCAGCAGTTCGCCAGAAGGCTGTCACTGAGAACACAATCCTCCACACCCGGCATGAAATGAGAGAACACCGTGGTTGAGAGCACGCGCACCGCTTCGCGGCTGATGATCATCGCCAAGCCCAATTGCTCCGCCAGCTGGCGCAGCAATATGCTGGTGTTGCTGGCGCTGGCTGTGCCCTCGCTGATCGCGGCGACCGCTTTCGCCCTGCTGGGCGCCTGGCCAATACTCCCCTTCGCCAGCCTCGAACTGCTGGCCCTGGGTTCGTCGCTCTACTACGTCAATTGGAAGCTCCAGTACCGCCATGTCATCACCCTGAGTGAAGACAGCGTCTGGATCGACAAGGGCTTCTATGCGCCCAAACAGCGCTGGAAATTCCCGCGCCGCGACATCGGCCTGGCGATCGTCCCGGAGCGGCATCCGTGGGACGGACCTGACTTGTCCCTGCAGGCGACCGGTGAATCCATCAGCGTGGGGGAATTCCTCAACCGCGACGACAGCCTCAAGCTCGCCGCCCTGTTGCGCCAGGAGCTGCGGGTGGGCAGCCACGGCCCGCGCGGCCACGAGCTGTTCTAGAACATGGACTAAATGTCCCCGAAGTCGCCGTGGCGGCCCCTGCCCTGCGCGAAGCGGGTCGCGCCGGTTGCGGTTTCGCGACTGGCGATGACCTCCAGACCGCGCCGAAACTCATTGGCCAGCGCCTCCTCCAGCGACAGGCCCCACTGCTCACAGGCGCTGAGCCGGTCGGAGCGCAGGCAATTCTGGGGAAAGCGGCTGAGCTCGCCCGCCAGCTCCAGGGCCGCGCTCAGCGCCATGCCGTCGCTCACCACGCGGTTGGCCAGCCCCATCTGCAGGGCCTCCCGGGCGCCCACGGAGCGGCCCGTGAGGATCAGGTCCATGGCCCGGCTGTGGCCGATCAGCCGCGGCAGGCGGACGGTGCCGCCGTCGATCAGGGGCACGCCCCAGCGGCGACAGTACACGCCCAGCACCGCGCTCTCCTCCACCACCCGCAGGTCGCACCACAGGGCCAGTTCGAGCCCGCCCGCCACCGCGTGGCCGGCGATGGCCGCGATCACCGGCTTGCCCAACACCATGCGGGAAGGACCCATGGGGCCGTCGCCCTCAGGCGCCAGCTGGTTGCTGCCCGCCCCCGCGGCCACTGCCTTGAGATCCGCGCCGGCGCAGAAGGTACCGTACTCCCCATGGAGGATGGCGACATCGCTGTGCGGGTTGGCGTCGAAGTCCCGGAAGGCCCGGGCCAGCGCCTGCGCCGTGGCGCCATCGACCGCATTGCGCACCGCGGGCCGCGACAGGCGCACGATCGTCACGCGATCCCGGATTTCCGAGCTGACTGACTCCATTGTTGACCGCCTCCGCTGGCCTGGTTGCACGACTCCAGTCTAGCGCATCGCCGCCCGGCGCGAATTACCCGGCGCAAAAGCGCTGGACGCTGGCAAACCCGGTACCTATGATCACCCGACAAGCGTTTTCAATAATGGAAATAAGATGAGAAACCGGCTCGTTCAGGCGGCCTGCCTGACTGCATTGCTTGCAAGCTGCTCGGGGTCGCAGGAGCCGCTGGACATCACCCGCACCAGTCGCCCCTCGGGCGACCTGCTACCCGTCAACCGGGACATTCTGCAGCTGCGCCCCGCGCCAAACCCGGACCGCAACGCTTACTTCGGCGACCTCCATGTGCACACGGGCTATTCCTTCGATGCCTATGTGTTCGGCAATACCACCCTGCCGGCCGATGCCTACCGCTACGCCAAAGGCGAGGCCCTGCAACACCCGAGCGGCTTCGAGATGCAGCTGCAAC
>JBFZEF010000392.1:0-11464 GCA_041307045.1 Halioglobus sp. | reverse complement strand
AGCCCGCAGCAGAAGACGGTGCTCGTGGCCGCTACACTCATTGCCCAGATGGGCGATAAGTAGCAGAAGGGGCGACTCCTGCCCGCGATCGCCAGCGGCGAGAACCTCGTCACCCTGGCGCTGCAGCAGCGTCCGCACCATGCACCGCTGCAGATTTCAGCGCGCGCGAAGCGTGACGGCGATGCCTGGGTGATCGATGGCAGCAAGCTGATGGTGCTGGATGCCAGCTCAGCGGATACTTTTATCGTGATTGCCCGTACCAGCGGCAGCCCCGGGGATGAGCGGGGCCTGAGCGCCCTGCTGGTGGAGGCCGGCAGCGCAGGCCTGGCGGTCAGCGCGCGCAGCATGGTTGATTCGCGCAGTGCAGGTGCGCTGTTACTCGAGGGCGTGCGGGTGCCGGCAACTAATTTACTGGGTGTTGAAGGTGATGCCTGGACCGGGCTGAGCCGGACCCTGGATATCGCCAATATCGGCCTGGCGGCGGAGCTGCTGGGCTTGTCGGCGGCAGCCTTTGAGCGTACGGTGGCCTACCTCAAGGAGCGCAAGCAATTTGGTGTCCTGATTGGTTCCTTCCAGGGCCTTCAGCACCGCGCCGCCGAGCTTTACGCCGAGCTGGAGCTGGCGCGGTCCATCGTATTGCAGGCGCTGCAGACCATTGATGCCGGCGCGGTGGATCTGGCGCTGGTTGCCAGCGCCGCCAAGGCCAAGCTGTGCGAAGTGGCCCAGCACGCGACCAACGAGGCGATCCAGATGCACGGCGGTATCGGCATGACGGACGAGCACGAGATAGGCTTCTTTATCAAGCGCGCCCGGGTGGCACAGCACACCTTCGGCGATTACAACTACCACCTGGACCGGTTCGCGCTGCTGAACGGATTCTAGGGTAGCGGGGGAGATACCGTTAGCAATGAACGAAGGGCTGCAGAAGTTTGATGAGGCTGTCGCCGGCCTGATTGTCCCGGGCCAGCCATTTGCAGTGGAGACCATCAAGCTGGGCGGTATCGAGTACCGCAACTACAGTGCGATTCCGGCCAACCTCGGGCAGTATTTCCGGGTGATGCAGCGGCACGGGGACAAAGACTTTGCCGTCTACCGCCAGGAGCGTTACAGCTTCGACCAGGCCTACCGGCACAGCGCCGAGTTCGCCACCGCCCTCAGCGCGCGCTATGGCGTGCGCAAGGGAGACCGGGTCGCCATCCTCAGCCGCAACAACCCCCAGTGGATGATGGCTTTCATCGCGGTCGCGTCTATTGGCGCGGTGGCGGTGCCAATGAACGCCTGGTGGACCACCGAAGAACTGGACTACGGGTTCGAGGACAGCGGCGCCAGGGTGGTGGTGGCCGATCGCGCCAGGATCGAGCGCCTCATGCCTATCGCCGGCCGGCATGGGCTGCGGATCATTTCCGTGGATGATTGCGAGGGGCTGGCGATCGAGCATACGCCTTTCACTAGCCTGCTGCTTGAGTTTGCCGGCGCGCCGATGCCCGAGCTGGACGTGTCCCTCGATGACTACGCCACCATCATGTATACCTCCGGCTCAACCGGGCATCCCAAGGGCGCCCTGTCATCCCACCGGGGAATACTGTCGGCCCTGTACAGCTGGATGCTGATGGGGGTTGCCACCAAATTGTTGGCGGGGGACAGCGTGCCGCCGGAGAAGTACCCCCCCGCGGGCCTGCTGACGATTCCCCTGTTTCACTGTACCGCCAGCCACTCGGCATTCATGCTGTCGGTGATGATCGGGCGCAAGCTGGTCATCATGCACAAGTGGGACCCGCAGGAGGCCCTGCGCCTGATTGAGCAGGAGCGCATAACCTGGTTCAACGGGGTACCCACCATGTCAGCCGAATTGCAGGCGGCCGCGGAGAAGTCAGACCGGGATATCTCCTCCCTCGCGGAAATCATGGCCGGCGGCGCTGCCAGGCCGCCCGACCAGGTGGGCAAGATCAGCTCTACCTTCAAGCGCGCATCGCCGGGCATCGGCTACGGGCTGACTGAAACCAACGCCCTCGGCGCCGTCAACGCCGGGGCCTTCTACGTGGCCAATCCCCGTAGCACGGGCCGGGTGGTACCGGCAGTGACCGAATTCAGGATCCTGGGAGAGGATGGCCGGCCGCTGCCCCTGGGTGAGCGCGGCGAGGTCTGTATCAAGTCGCCGGCCAATGTCGTCGGCTACTGGAACAAGCCCGAGGCCACCGCGGAGGCGTTTGTCGACGGCTGGTTCCATACCGGCGATGTCGGATATATGGATGCCGACGGCTTTGTCTACATCGTCGATCGTATCAAGGAAATCATCATTCGCGGCGGCGAGAATATCAGCTGTATTGAAGTGGAAGCGGCGATCTACAGCCACCCCGCCGTGCACGAGGCGGCGGTTTTTGGCCTGCCGGATGAGCGCCTGGGCGAGATCGTCGGCGCAGCGGTCGTGCTGCGCGAAGGCGCCAGCCTGGACGCCGCGGCGCTGCGCGAGCATGTCGCGCAGCACCTGGCGAGCTTCAAGCTGCCTGCCCACGTCTGGTTTCGCAGCGAGGCCCTGCCACGTATCGCCTCGGGCAAGATATTCAAGCGCCAGCTGAAAGCGGACTACGCCGCTGAGCTGGCCGCCCATACCCGGGCCTGAACCGACAGCTATTCAACAGCAATGAATCACCAGTGAGGGAAAGCACCATGGATCTAGGCGTCAGCGCGAAAATAGCACCGGTTCTGGCCGAAGTCAGAAGCTTTATGGAAAGGGAGATCGCCCCGCTGGAGAACGAGTACGTCAGCGAAATCGCCGTGGGCGATCGCTGGCAGTTCACCGCGCGCCAGGTCGATATCATGGAGGGCCTAAAGGAGAAGGCCCGCAGTCGTGGCCTGTGGAACTTTTTCCTGACCGGCGGTGAAGCCGGGTCGGGCCTCAACACTGTGGAGTACGCTTACCTTGCGGAGGAGATGGGCAAGTCCTACATCGCCGCCGAGGTATTCAACTGCGCCGCCCCCGACACCGGCAATATGGAAGTGCTGCACAAGTATGGCAGCGCCGCCCAGAAGAAGCAGTGGCTCGAGCCCCTGTTGCAGGGTGAGATACGCTCCGCCTATGCGATGACCGAGCCGGGCGTCGCCTCATCGGACGCCACCAATATTTGCACATCGGCCGTGCTCGATGGCGACGAATGGGTGATCAACGGCGAGAAACACTATGTGTCCGGCGCCGGCGACCCGCGCTGCAAGATCATGATCGTGATGGTGAAGACCGACCCCAGCGCCCCCAAGCACCTGCAGCAATCCCAGATCCTGGTGCCCACCAATGCCCCGGGTTTCGAGAATATCCGGCCGATGAACGTGTTCGCGATGGACGACGCCCCCCACGGCCATATGCACCAGAGATTCACCAACGTGCGGGTGCCGAAGGACAATATCATCCTCGGCGCCGGTCGCGGTTTCGAAATCTCCCAGGGTCGCCTGGGGCCCGGCCGGATCCACCACTGTATGCGCGCTATCGGCGCCGCGGAGAAGGCGCTCAAGCTTTTGTGCGAGCGCTCGGTTTCGCGCATCGCCTTTGGCAAACCGCTGGCGCGGCTGGGCGGCAATATCGATATTATCGCCCAGGCCCGCATGGACATAGAGCAGGCGCGCCTGTTGACCCTCAAGACCGCGTGGATGATGGATAATGTCGATGCGAAGGAGGCCCGCATCTGGATCTCCATGATCAAGACCGCTGTACCCAATGTGTCCATCCGCATCGTCGACCAGGCCATTCAGATGTTCGGCGCCCTGGGGGTTTCCCAGGACACGCCGCTGGCCGGCATGTACATGGCCCAGCGCACCCTGCGCCTGGCGGATGGCCCGGACGAGGTCCATCGCATGGTGGTGGGGCGGCATGAGCTGCGCAAGTACGCCGAGCAGAAGGACGTCAACGCCACCTTCAGGGACGGTTGAGGTATACAGCCCACGGTTCGGCCGGACAGGATCGATAGTTTCTACAGATACGAAAGGAGAGGCAGCATGGCAGTGAAAGTCGTACCCAAGGAAGAAATGGTCAATGCCGTTGGCACCAAATTCGAGCCGGGTCCATGGATCGAGGTAAGCCAGGAGCGTATCAACGCCTTCGCCGATACCACCGAGGACCACCAGTTTATCCATGTCGACGTTGAAAAGGCCGCCAAAACGCCCTTCGGCGGCACCATAGCCCACGGTCTCCTGACCCTGTCCCTGCTGCCGAGGCTGGTGGAGCAGAGCGGTGTGTTTCCGGAAAAGATTGTGATGGGTCTCAATTACGGTTTCGACAAGGTGCGGTTTCTTTCACCCGTGCGCGCGGGCAAACGGGTGCGGGCCAATGTGAGCGTTGCCAGTGTCGATCGCAAGGATGAAAACCGCTTCCTGGTGAAGTTGTCGGTTTCAGTGGAAATAGAAGGGGAGGAAACTCCGGCCCTTGTCGCCGAATGGCTGAACTTGTTGATAGCCGGTTGAGCGTCACGCCGCAGTCTTCATACCAGTAATTTTTTAAGGAAGCCAAGTAATGACAATTCGATATGACGGCAAAGTTGCCATTGTTACCGGTGCGGGCCAGGGGCTGGGTCGCAGCCACGCCATCGAGCTCGCGCGGCGCGGTGCGAAAGTGGTTATCAACGATCTGGGCGGCGCCAAGGACGGCACCGGCGGTTCCAGTGATGCGGCCCGTGCCGTGGTCGCCGAAATCGAGGCCATGGGTGGTGCGGCGATCGCCAACGGCGCCAACGTGGCGAAGTACGACGAGGTGGCGGCCATGGTCAAACAGGCCATGGACCAGTGGGGCCGGGTGGATATCCTGGTCAACAACGCCGGGATCCTGCGGGACAAGAGCTTTGCCAAGGTCACCCTGGAGGACTTCAAGCTGGTTGTGGACGTGCACCTGATGGGCACCGTGAACTGTACCAAGGCCTGCTGGGACATCATGCGCGAGCAGAATTATGGCAGGGTGGTGGTTACCACCTCTTCCAGCGGCCTCTACGGCAACTTCGGCCAGAGCAATTACGGCGCGGCGAAAATGGGCGTGATCGGCTTTATGAACACGCTGGTGCAGGAGGGCGCCAAACACGACATCCGGGTGAATGCGCTGGCGCCCACCGCCGGCACCCGCATGACCGAGGGCCTGATTCCCGAGGCTGCCTTCGCGCTGCTGTCGCCGGAAACCGTGACCCCCGCCGTCCTGTACCTGGTGAGCGAGGACGCGCCCAACCGCACCATATTGTGTGCCGGCGCCGGCGCTTACGCGGTGGCCAAAATCGTCGAGACCGACGGGGTGTGGCTGCCAGTGGCAGAGCAGTCACCGGAAGGCATCGCTGCCCACTGGGCGGCGATCACCTCGGGCGAGGGCGAGAAGGTGCCGCAGGCCGGTTTTGAACAGACCGTCAAATTCACCGCCAAGGCCGCCGCCGGCCTGGGTATCAAACTGGGCTAATTTAAACGTCGCGGCAGCCCCATGGTGGGCGTCGCAGCAAGGAGAAAAGTGATGAAGGAAGCAGTGATCGTAGCGACAGCGCGCACCCCCATCGGCAAGGCCTACCGGGGCGGATTCAATACACTGGGTGGCGCCAGCCTGGGCGCGGCATCCGTGGCCGAAGTGGTCAGGCGTGCGGGCATCGACCCCGCGCGGGTGGACGATGTCATCATGGGCTGCGCCATGCAGCAGGGCGCCACCGGCGGCAACATCGCGCGCCAGATCGCGCTGCGCGCCGGCCTGCCGGTGACCGTCTCCGGCATGACCCTGGATCGCCAGTGCTCATCCGGCCTGATGGCGGTCGCCACCGCCGCCAAGCAGGTGATGTGCGACGGTATGAGCTGCGTGGTGGGCGGCGGCCTGGAGGCCATCTCCCTGGTGCAGAACGAGAATATGAATCGCTACCGCGCGGCGGACGAGGCACTGCTGGCCATCGCACCGAATATCTTCATGCCCATGCTGCAGACCGCCGAGGTCGTGGCCAAGCGCTACCAGGTCTCCCGGGAGGCCATGGACGAGTATGGCCTGCAATCGCAGCAGCGCACCGCCGCGGCCTATGCCGCGGGCAAGTTCGCCGACGAACTGGTGCCGGTGACCTGCAAGCGCACTGTCTGGGACAAGGCAACGGGTGAAGCCTCTGAGGCTGAAGGCACCGTGTCCGCCGACGAGGGCGTGCGCGCGACCACGCTGGAAAGCCTGCAGGGTCTGAAGACCGTGATCGAGGGCGGCACCATCACCGCCGGTAACGCCTCCCAGTTGTCCGACGGTTCTTCCGCGCAGCTGGTCATGGACGCCCGGGTGGCCGCCCAGGAAGGGCTCACCCCGCTGGGAATCTACCGCGGCATCGCCGTGGCCGGGTGCGAGCCGGATGAGATGGGCATCGGCCCGGTGTTTGCGGTGCCGAAGCTGCTCAAGCAGCATGGCCTGAGTGTCGATGACATCGGCCTGTGGGAGCTGAACGAGGCGTTTGCGGTGCAGGTGGTTTACTGCCGCGACCGGCTTGGCATCGACAATGCGAAGCTCAACGTCAATGGGGGTGCCATCTCCATCGGCCACCCCTACGGCATGAGCGGCTCGCGCATGATCGGCCACGCCCTGATCGAGGGCAAACGCCGCGGCATCAAGTACGTGGTTATCACCATGTGCGTCGGCGGCGGCATGGGCGCGGCCGGGCTGTTTGAAGTGGCGTAGCGAGCGGAACAGTACATTTTGGTCAACGAGCGGGAGCGGATATGAAAGCAGTGGTATGCAGGGAACACGGCCTGCCGGATAAACTGGAACTGGTCAGCGACTGGCCTGAGCCCACCCTGGGTGAGCACGATGTGCTGATCAAGGTTAAGGCAGCGGGGCTTAATTTCCCGGACGTTCTGATCATCCAGGGCAAGTACCAGTTCCAGCCGCAGTTGCCCTTCATACCGGGTAACGAGTGCTCCGGGGTGGTCGAGGCGGTGGGTGCGAGGGTCAGCCGTTACAAGCCGGGCGACGCGGTCATCGCCGCCGCCGGCACGGGGGCTTTCTGCGAGCGGATCGCGGCCAACGAGAACGGGGTCTACCCCATTCCCGGGGGCCTCAGCTTCGAGCAGGCGGCGGGTGTCAGCGTCACCTACTTCACCTCCTATTACGCCCTCAAGCAGCGCGCCAATATCCAGCCCGGGGAGACCCTGCTGGTGCTCGGCGCCGCGGGTGGCGTGGGGACCACGGCGATCGAACTGGGCAAATTGATGGGGGCAAAAGTCATCGCCGCCGCCAGCTCCGACGAAAAACTGGCACTGTGCAGGAAACTCGGCGCGGACGAGGTGATCAACTACAGCACCACATCCCTCAAGGACGCGGTCAAGGAACTCACCGGCGGCAGGGGCGTGGATGTGGTCTACGACCCTGTCGGTGGCGATTACGCCGAGCCCGCCATCCGCAGCATGGCCTGGAACGGCCGCTACCTCGTCATCGGCTTCGCCAGCGGCCCGATCCCCAAAATTCCGCTCAACCTGACCCTGCTCAAGGGCTGTTCGATTGTCGGCGTGTTCTGGGGGCGATTCACCGGCGAGGAACCCGCAGTGCATTTGCAGAATATCAGTGAGTTGTGGGAGCTCTTCGCCAGCGGCAAACTCAACCCGGTAGTGACGGACCTGTTCCCGCTGGAAAAGTACCAGGACGCTTACAACTGCATGATCGAGCGGCGCGCCCGCGGCAAGGTCATTCTCACGCTGTAGCCGGGAGCAGGAGTAAGGCCGATGCAGGGCTTCGAATTCAACACTGTCAGACGCATCATCAGCGGCGCCGGCAGCGCGCTGCAGTTGGCGGAGCAGTGCCGCCGGCTGGGTATTGCCAGGCCGCTGCTGGTGACCGACCCTGGGCTGATGGCCATTGGCCTGGTGCAGCCGGTGTTGGCGGCACTGGAAAGTGAGGGCCTGCAGGTGGCGGTATTCGACCAGGTGCGGGAGGATCCCCCGGAGGCAACGGTGCTGGCTGCGGCTGACCTTGGTCGCAGTTGCGGCGTCGACGGCGTGCTCGGGGTGGGCGGCGGCAGTTCGATGGATGTGGCCAAGGTCGTGGCCGCCCTGCTCGGCGGGCGACAGGCCCTGGCCCAGTTGTACGGTGTGGGCAACATCACGGGCCAGCGCCTGCCCCTGGTGCTGGTTCCCACCACCGCCGGCACGGGTTCGGAGGTGACCCCGGTAGCGGTGATCACCACCGGTGAGACCACCAAGGCTGGGGTCTCCTCGCCGGTGCTGTTACCCGACGTGGCGGTGCTGGATGCCGACCTCACCCTGGGCCTGCCGCCGGCGATTACCGCGATGACCGGGGTGGACGCCATGGTACACGCCATCGAGGCCTATACTTCCCGCCACCAGAAGAACCCGATTTCCGATAACCTCGCGCGCCATGCCCTCACCCTGCTGGCGCGCAATATCCGCACCGCCGTGCGCGATGGCCGCAACCGCGAGGCCCGGGAGAACATGCTGCTGGGGGCTTGCCTCGCGGGACAGGCCTTCGCCAATGCCCCGGTCGCGGCGGTGCATGCCCTGGCCTACCCCCTGGGCGGGCACTACCACATTCCCCACGGGCTGAGTAATTCCCTGGTACTGCCGACGGTGCTGGAGTTCAATGCCCCCAGTGCCAGTGAGCTGTATGCGGAACTCGCCGAAATCGTGGTGGGCGCACCGCTCCCGGGCGGCGCCGAGGCGAAAACCTCGGCCCTGGTCGGGGCCCTGCGGCAGTTGATCGACGACGTGGCACTGCCGGCAACCCTGGAGGCCGCCGGGGTCGATTGGGGCAACCTGGAACGACTGGCGGAGGATGCCATGCTGCAGCAGCGGCTGCTGGTCAATAACCCCAGGGATGTGGACTACGAGGATGCGCTGGGTATTTACCGGGCCGCCTTCCGGAGACCGGGATGAGCAGGTCCGGGCCGCCCTCGCGAGGGGACTACAAGGTGTTCTATCCGATCTCCACCCGCTGGTCGGATAACGATATCTATGGTCATGTCAACAACGTGACCTACTACTCCTACTTCGATACGGCCGCCAACCGCTACCTCATCGAAGAGGGCGGCATGGATATCGGCGATGGCCGGATCGTGGGCTATGTTGTCAACTCCGGTTGTGAGTACCATGCCCCGGTCACCTATCCCGAGCCCATCGAGGCGGGCTTGCGGGTGGACCGGCTCGGCAACAGTTCCGTGCAATACGGCCTCGCCGTATTCCGGGAGGGTGGGCAGGAGGCGGTCGCCCACGGCCACTTCGTCCACGTATTCGTCGATCGGGCGGCGAACAAGCCGGTGCCCATACCCAACCGGTTGCGCACCGCGCTGGCGCGGCTGTTGCCCTAAGCGGTTAATTTTCCACAAGATTGCCCTGGAATTTACACCCCGGCAGTGACATGGCCCGGGCAGATTCTGTACACTTGCAGCAACTGCCAGGAACGACGATAAGTGCACACTCCAATACCGCCGCGCCGCCGCGCATTCATTGCAAGCCGTTATATCCTGCTTCCCCTGTTGCTGCTCCAGGCAGCCTTTGCCCCCCTGTGCAGCGCCGGGGCCGGTACCGAGGAGGTCTGGGTGCTGGTGGATACCTCCCGTTTGACGCTGACGGTGAAGCGCGGGGAGGACACCCTGAAGGAATATGAAAATATTGCTATCGGCAGCAACGGGCCCACACTGGCAAAGCGGGTGAATGATGAGACCACGCCGCTGGGCGACTTCAGGGTCGCCCGAATCAATCCCAAGAGCCGGTTCCGCACGTTCCTGGGCTTCGACTACCCCACCATGGAGCATGCCAAACGGGCCCTCGCCGATGGTCGCCTGGGCCCCGAGGAGTACCTCGCGATAAACAATGCCTGGCTGGCCAAACGAACGCCGCCCCAGGACACTACCCTGGGGGGGCACCTGGGTATCCACGGCCTCGGGGTGGGCGATGAGAAGATCCACGGGCGCTTCAACTGGACCGAAGGTTGCCTCGCGGTTACCAATGAACAGATCGATGAATTGGCCCAATGGGTGGGAATAGGGACCCTCGTAAGCGTTCGCTAGGCCCCTAATCAGTTGATATTGCGCAATATGACAATGAAATATTTGCTTGCGAAGCGCAATCGTATCCAAGAGAATATGCGCGGGCAGGGGGTCTCGCGCTGTCACAGGTGACCGCTTCCAGATTTGGTGATGGGGAGAGTTCGGGCTTTCGAGTATGAAAGCCAGGGCGTTACCCGGATGCTTTAACGGGCGAAGGCCCTTTTTTTAGGGTAAAGGAGAGAAACAAATGCGTAATATCTACAAGACTGTATCTACTGGTGTAATGGTAGTGGCTCTGGCCGGCCTGACCGGTTGTGCCACCACTGGCGACCTCGACGCTCTGCGTGCAGAAGTCGACAAGGCCAACAGCACCGCCAGCCAGGCTGCCGCTGACGCTTCCGCTGCCAAGCGTGACGCTGCTGCTGCCAAGACTGCTGCTGAGCAGGCGCGCGACGCCGCGAATGCGACCAATGAGAAGCTGGACCGCATGTTCAAGAGCTCAATGCAGAAGTAAGCCGTACCGGGGTAATACCCCGAAAAGCGGGCCGTGGTCACCGATCACGGCCCTTTTTTTATGCACAGGAAGTGCGGTATGCCGCGAGAGGCAGGACAGTGTGCCCCGCTTTATCGGGTACGCCGGCAGCGGCGATGGAAGTGTTTGCTAAACGTTTTTGGAAATAGCCACCGGCATCCCGGTCCGTTCTTCCAGGGCCCGCGCTATGGCTTCCTCATCCAGTTCCACCAGCCGGCTTTTCTGGGCGGCGTCGATCAGCCGCAGGGCATTGTCGAGCAGCGTAGCCTGTCCTACGAGGTCTTCTTCCAGCGGTTCGTGGATTTCCAGGTAGAGTTTCCCGCCAAACCAGCCGACCTTGGCCGTTTCGCTCACGATACGCACCTGTGCGCCCACGGAAACATGCTGGAACAGGTACTCGATATCCTCCGGCATCATGCGGATACAGCCGTGGGAGGCGCGCATACCCACGCCGAGGGCCTTGTTGGTGCCGTGGATGAGGTAGGCGCCACCGCCGAGGGCCAGCCGCATGGCATACTGCCCCAGGGGATTATCCGGACCCGCCGGGACAACGGCGGGCAGGGGATCGCCCTTCGCCAGGTGTTCCTTGCGGATTGACTCCGGTGGCGTCCAGGTGGGGTCCTTGATCTTGTTTACTATCTTGGTCATGCCCAGGGGTGTGGCCCAATCCTGCCGCCCAATGCCGACCGGGAAGGTTTTCACCACCGGGGTCTCGCCGGCTTTCGGCTTCGGGTAATAGTAGAGCCGCATTTCCGGCACGTTGAGTACCAGGCCCTCCCGCGGTGCCGCCGGAAGAATGTAGCGCGTCGGGATAGTTACCCGGGTACCTTCGCCCGGCAGCCAGCGGTCGACCTCCGGATTGGCACGGACAATCTGTTCCTGGCCTATGTCGTAGCGGCGCGCGATGGTCAGCAGAGTGTCCTCATGCCTGGCTTCTATCTCGTGGATGGCGCCGATGAGGTCG
>JBFZEF010000391.1:0-7641 GCA_041307045.1 Halioglobus sp. | reverse complement strand
TGCCCGGCACGGACCGGGCCCAGCATGGCGGTCACCGTATCGGGATCGGTGGCATTGGCCACAAACTGTGCGCCATCATCCGTCGCGGCGAGCACTACCGCCTGCACCGGCGCGCCGCCGCGGTAGTTCACCACGTAGCTGACAATGCTGCCCGTGCTCGGGGCCTCCACAATCTTCCTGGCGGGTATCGCGTCCCGGCTGAGCTTCGTCTGCGCCTCGGCCCAGTTCACGGCCGAGGGCTCGCAGGAGTAGATGCCCGCCGCGTGCTTGGACAGGAGGCCGCCCACGGCGACCACCAGGGCATAGGCCGCGGGCGCGTGGCGCAATTGGGCCACCGCTTCGGCCAGCGAATGCAGGCTGTAATTGTTCCCCGGCCCACCAAAGTAGGGCAGGCCGCCGGTCAACGTCAGGGGCCGCGAGCCGTCCACGGGCAGGCCGAGATGCTCCGCGGCGCTGGACACGGCGCAGGCGAAGCAGCTGTAGATTTCCACCAGGTCGATATCGGCAATGGTCTTGCCGGCGAGGGCGAAGCTGCGATCCAGCACCGCTTCCGCCATGGCCGAGCGGCCCGGATCGGCGCGCTCGCTCAGGTTGTGGTCCACGCCCTCGGCCATGCCGTGGAGGAATACCCAGTGCTCGCGCGGAATTCCCAGCCGGCGCGCCGCGCCGACGCTGCACAGCAGCACCGCGGCCCCCTGGTTGACGCCATCCTGGGCGACCATGCGTTTGGTATAGAGGTGGTTCAGCGGCTCGGCGGCCAGGATCTCGTCCGCCGCCATCGCCTGCGGGAACTGGGCGTAGGGGTTGGCGGCCGCCACCGCGCTGAGGGATGCCAGCAGGCGAGCCGTCGCCGCCCGGTGCTGCGCGACCGTGCGCCCCGCGGCGAAGGCACGGGCCTGGTCGATCAAGGCGTAATAGGTCATCGGCGCCAGCAGGCCATTGCTGAGTTCCTGCATGGTGACGAACATGTCGCCCCAGCCGCGATCCTCCAGCGGGAAGTCGCCGCCTTCGAAGGTTTCGCTCCAGTCCAGGGTTTGGCCTGAGCGCTCGGCGCTGCGCTGGTTGCGGATGGCCTCGGCGCCGGCCAGCAGCACCACAGAGCGTTCGCCCCGGGCAATATCCCGCGCGAACTCGATGAGCCGACTCAAGGGTTCGTTGCCGCCCACCTGGCCGTAGATACAGTGGGCCGGGGCGGCGCCGATGGCGCGCGCCACCGACAGCGGCGGGTTGTCGCTGCGCCCGAAGGGACAGGGCTTGATGCCCATCGAATCGGTGAACAGGCGGGTGACGGAAATGGTATCGATAGCACCGACAAGCCCCTCGCCGCCGGCGTGGGCCAGGGCGCGCCTCGCCGCCTCGGAGGCCAGCATCATCGGCGAAGCGGCGGTCGCCGCGCGCTCCACCACCTGGCCAGCCCCCACCAGTATCGGCGTGTTTTCCGGCAAGTTATCCAACGTAGTCATCGCTCCAGTCCCTGGCAATTGTGCAGGGTGGGGAGTTTATCAGGCGTTGGCGACCTTGTCGGCAGCGAAGTCGACCCACTTCGCGGTTTACCCCGGGATTATTGGGCTATCCAATGTTCTGCAAAAGTCCCATGAAAATTCCTTCGGGAGCGCTGGGGCCACTGTGAGCCGCAGGATGCAAGTACTGAGTCGATCAAGTCCCTGCCGGAGTGATGCGCAATGACCGCGATATGATTGCTTTCACGAAGACGCTCGCAGACCTGCACCGCTTCCCCCGGCAGCGAGATTCCAACCATCCGTGAGCTTACGTCCACACCACCCAGAAATTTCTCCAGATACACGCGATAGGTGTTCCTGTTCGCTTCCCACGGGAACAGAAAAAGGGTCGATGGGTCGCTGCCGCGGACAGCGAACATGGTCATTGCGCGGAAATCCTCATTTTGCCTTGACTGTAGTGCTTGAATCCCGGGTACTGCCAGCGCGACAATCACAACGGCCGCGCAAGCGATCGACCAGCGCTGGCGCAGTTGTGCGAATACCGTCCCCATCATCACGGCGACGAAAGGCACTATAAAAATGTAATAACGAGGATTGAACATTCCAGCCTTTGCCGCAAACAGGCCTGCACCGGCAATGTAGAGAAGTGTCAGTCCGCACAGCGCCATCAGAATTTTGGCGTCACTGATTGGCCACAGGGGTTGGCGTGTGCGCCAGCGAACCAGCAACAGCCCCAGCAACACGATCGCAGTGAATACCAGCCAGTAGGTATGCAACGCCAGGGGCGCGTCCTGAAGCGTGAGCAAAATATAATCGCCCGTGCCTTTTTGTGTCCAGGCCACCTTTCCGCTGGAGGTGAAAAGAATGGTGTGCGCATGCAGCGCTATCCAAAACAAAAATACTGAGCCCAGTGCGAGTAAACCAAGCCAGGCTTTAAGAGACCGCTCCTTGACTGCCATCACTGCATCCGGCAGCAGCAGCAGGGCGACGAAGAGGGCGGCGTTATAATGGGCATGGCAAGCCAGGGTAAACAGGCCGATCTCCAGCCAACCGGGTGGTCGCCAGGAGGACCAGCCATTGCGCCAACGCAACATCCACAGCAGTCCAGCCATGCCGAGTATCGACACGCCGACGCTGTAGGCGCGCCCTTCTTTCGCGTAACTGATCAGGTGGGGGTAGAAAGTGAGGAACAGAAGGCTCCACAGCATTACCCGACGCACGGCAGGATCAGGATGCCGCCAAGCGAAGCCGGCATACCACAGCAATAAAGCGCATGCCGCTAACGCCGCCGGCAGTCGCGCCGCGAACTCCGTTGTTCCCAGCCAACTTACCGTGGCTATTTCGAGCAGATCATTGAGCGGCGGACTCTGGTCGGCGGACTTTGCCGTGAAAAATGTATCGCCATCACCAATCTCCCACACATTGATGCGGCGGTACAAGGGCTGCCCCTCCTCGGGTAGAAAAGGGTAGTACTTCGCCATCGCTACCGTAAAGAGTTCATCTGACCACAGACTTTTCTCGTCGAGGTGATAGAACCTCAGACCGGTTCCAACGACCAGCAAGAGGCCCAGCAGGCCACCTAAATAGCGCCCGGATAAGCGCATTATCAGGCGTTGGCGACCTTGTCGGCAGCAGTCTGCCCCGCGAGGTACTCCTCGTAGCTGCCATGGAAATCGACCAGGCGATGCTCCTTGATTTCTATCACGCGGGTGGCCAGGGAGGAGACGAACTCGCGGTCATGGCTGACGAAAATCAGGGTGCCATCGTAGTGTTCCAGGGCCAGGTTGAGGGCCTCGATAGCCTCCATGTCCAGGTGATTGGTAGGTTCATCCAGCAGCAGGATATTGGTGTCCATCATCATCAGCTTGCCGAACAGCAGGCGGTTCTTCTCGCCGCCGGAACAGACCCGGGCCTGCTTCTTGAAATCGTCCGAGGAAAACAACAGGCGCCCCAGGGTGGCCCGCACGATCTGGTCGTCGTGATGGGCGCGGCGCCACTGGCTCATCCAGTCGAACAGGTTGAGGTCGCAGTCGAAGTCGGCCGTGCTGTCCTGGGGGCAGTAGCCCAAGGTGGCGTTCTCGGCCCACTTGATCGCACCCGCGGCGGGGCTGAGTTCGCCCATCAGGCAGCGCAGAAGGGTGGTCTTGCCGACACCGTTGTCACCTATGATGGCGAGGCGGGTGCCCGCCTCCACCATGATACTGCCCTTCTCGAACAGGGCTTCGCCGTCGAAGCCATGGCCCAGGTTTTCCAGGGTCACGGCCTGCCGGTGCAGTTTTTTCTCCTGCTTGAAGCGGATGAAGGGGCTGACGCGGCTGGAGGGCTTGATATCCTCCAGCTGGATCTTGGTGATCTGCCTGGCCCGGGAAGTCGCCTGCTTGGCCTTGGAGGCGTTGGCGGAAAAGCGACTGACGAACTGCTGCAGTTCGGCGATCTGCGCGCTCTTCTTGGCGTTTTCCGAATACTGCTTCTCGCGGGCCTGGGTGGAGGCGGTCATGAAATCGTCATAATTGCCGGGGTAAACCCGCAGCTCGCCATAGTCGATGTCCGCCATGTGGGTGCACACCGCGTTGAGGAAGTGGCGGTCGTGGGACATGATGATCATGGTGGACTTGCGCGCGTTCAGCACCCCTTCCCGCCCGCGGATGGTGTCGATATCCAGGTTGTTGGTGGGCTCGTCCAGCAGCAGGATGTCGGGGTCGGAGAACAGGGCCTGGGCCAGCAGCACCCGCAGCTTCCAGCCGGGCGCCACCTCGCTCATGGGCCCGAAGTGCAGCGCCCGGTCGATACCTGCACCCAGCAGGATCTCTCCTGCCCGGCTCTCGGCGGTGTAGCCGTCCATTTCCGCAAACAGGGTCTCCAGCTCGGCGACCTTCATGCCGTCGTCTTCCGACATGTCCGGCAGCGCGTAGATGCGGTCGCGCTCCTGCTTCACGTCCCACAGCTCCCGGTGCCCCATAATCACGGTATCCACCACCGAATACTTCTCAAATGCGAACTGGTCCTGGTGCAACCTGCCCACGCGCTCATTCGGCGTGATCGACACGTTGCCCGCGCTGGGTACCAGGCTGCCATCGAGAATTTTCATGAAGGTGGACTTGCCGCAGCCATTGGCGCCGATCAGGCCATAGCGGTTGCCGTCGCCGAACTTGACCGAGATGTTTTCAAACAGCGGCTTGGCGCCAAACTGCATGGTGATATTGGCGGTAGAGATCACGGGAGTGTTCCTGGCGGTTGGCTGCGGCGTCCCGGTACGGGGCGCGCAAAGAGGCGGGGGATTCTAGGGAAGAAGGGGCGGGATGTCGAGGTCGACAAATTCACGCAAAAGCGTGGGCGATCCTCCGGCCCGCCGACCGGGGCGGGGATGGCGGCAAGGAGCACTACCGGCCACTTACGCGGCTAAAAGCTCCGACAGACGTCTCCTCATAGATAACGACCCCCACCCCCGGACTAGGTCATGGATCAGCGGCACTGGTACAGGCCACATAGACCGAGGTGCAGCCAGCGCCGGTCGCCGGACTGCTCAGGGATTGACACCCCCACCGCGCACCCGAGGTGTTGGGCCAGTTGGGGTCGTAGCCAGAGTTGCCATTGGCGGAGTCGACATAGCCAAACACCGTGCCGGCGGGAGGAAAGGGTACGGTATTGCCGTGCCACTCCGACGTGGTGCAACATGAACTCCAGTCCAGGTTGGACACACCGGCAAGGCACGCGCCGGCCGGCAGATCCTGCTCGGAATTGTAGTAGCTGATACTCCAGTGGCATGAGTTGGTGGCCCCCAGTGAGTAGACGGTCCCGCTGCCATTGCTGGCATGGCTGACCACCCGCTTGCCCACGGCCTGACAGGCCTGCCGGGCAGCATCAGCGGTGCAGTTACTGGAACCCTCGCCGCAGGGTACAAAGTCCACATCGACCATTGAGCCATCGACTCGCTGTACCTGTCCGGGAGAGAGCGCAGGCTCTTCCCGGCAATCCACGGAGCAGCTAGCGCCAACGGCCAAGGTACTGCCCAGTTGGCAAGCGGTATCGATCCCTTCTGCGGGGGTGTCCGCGTTCGCGCAGGCTCCCGGTAGGGTCCGCGCACTCACTCGCTGATCCACTCCAGACTCATTGGAAAATACATTGTTAGCGCCAGGCTGTAGTTCGAAAGTTGTAGACTCATTGGGACTGAGGATTGACTGGCCACCCCCGGCGGTCACCTGCTGTATCAGGCTGATGCCCACAGCGGCACTTGCCAGGGCGGCAGCCAGCAGCGCGACACTCGCCACCCCGGACCGGGTGCTGCGAAAGCGGTGCCACGCGCCCACTGTCAGCAGCAAAACAACCAGAGCTAAAAGAGAACTCGATCCGAGCGTGGGGATGGGGAAGGAGCCGGGTGGCGAGAAAGTTATACTGCCTTGCTGTGCCAATGCAACAACAGGGACAACGGCTAGCAGCGACACCAGGATGGCAGAAAGTCCTTTTCCTGAAAACAATCCCATATTCCTTCTCCACTAACAGTTCCCTTCACCGCTAAAATTCTACGTCTACCCGAAAAATGGTTAAACGACTTTCGAAAGCGTTCCGTTAAATGTTGATTTGAATCAAGCCATGGCCTTCTCGCCGCCGCAGCGGGTTGAATTTTGATTATAAGAAAATGGAAGGGGGAACTTTTTGAACAAAAGGGCCGGCTATTCCTTTGCGCCGGGAGCGTCATGCCCGGCGCCCGGTCGCGCCCGATGCAGCGGGAAAGGGCATTACAGGGACTTCATTGGCCGCTTTGTGTTCAGCGGACGATCCATCTAATTCCTCGCTCAACCTGCCCTAGTTAGTTCCAGCTGGTATGAGCGTTCCGCGTTCCGCACCCTGCGTCTGCGAAGGGCGCACTGCACGAATCTTGGTAGAACCCACTTCGCTTTCCGGCACCAATTCCGACCACCTGAGTTCCCAGTACAACGCGACATTAGTCGCTGACTGATTTAGTGCGGTCACAGAATCTGCCCTGTCAATGTCCCCCAGCAACAGGCCTCGATAAAAAAGAAGTGGGGAGGAAAAGAACGGCACGTGCTCCCCAACTGTAGCCATAATTGTGGCAATATTCTGCTCTTCATCGATATAAGGTCGACCAAACCTTAAATGGGGAATACCAGGTATTGCCGCAGTCGATTCATGGGCCAGACCAAAAACGTGACCGAATTCATGGGGCCCTGCAATTGGCGCATAGGGAAAAGTACTTTGGGACTGTGCATCCTCACATGTTAGAACTACTATAGGTGTCAAGTAATCATACGCGGGATGGACGCCGACTGAGGCCGCACCGCAGAAAATGCCTCCTGTTGCCTGTATGCCTTGTGCATTTCTAACGAAAACTACTATATCTGCTTCATCATTTCGTGCGGTCAGTTCAACCAGATCTTGGTCGTAAGAATAAACGCGGTCGTATATCTCTAAAGCATCGTAGGAGTACCCCCGGGCATCGAAATCAAGATATCTCACTTCAGTGACGTAGATGAAAGCGTTTACTCCTGACCTGGAAAAAGCATCATTTGTCCTCCTGATGGCATCAATCGCTCGCCGGAAAGGGTAATCGAATCCTGAGGTTGACCTTGTATCGACAAAGACAGCCACTTGCACAGGCACCCTTCCTTGGGCGTAAAAACTTTCCTGGGGCTCTCGTTGAATCTCTCCGAAGCAGTTCTCATTCAGATTCGTTTCGCTACACGGAAACGCATCGCCCGATGGTGGCGGCAAACCCAAGTTCTCGTCTACCCTGAGATTTTTCTGCTGATACCAATGAATATTGTCAGCACCCTCATAATTGCCGCGAGGGCTATCGATGGGTACATTCGACTGGGCGTGTGCCTTTATGAAAATGTTAAAGGCGAGGAAAAACAGAAAAGTAAATGACACTATTTTCTTTGACATAATCCGCGCCTGATTCGTGACACTGACCATGTATTCGCGATTGGTTCGTCTGCGGCATACGGTCGACGCGAAGCTACCTTAGGTAGGCAACAAATTCTACGAGTTCCCCATCCTAAACGCCTGCCTATTGCGCCAGATCAAGCTTCGCTTTCAAACTGGACATAAACTTGGAATGTAAATGCGGACTTTACCGGTGACAGTTAATGCGTGAAATAAATGACACCGTGAATGGGAAATACGCACCCGCATTTGAACGGGTTGCGCAGCAGTTCACTCG
>JBFZEF010000389.1:0-5109 GCA_041307045.1 Halioglobus sp. | reverse complement strand
GAACAGTCCAAGGCCCAGCATGACCACGGCCTGGGCCACGATAAAGGTGCCGAAGGCCAGGTAGGGGTTCTGTTCGCCGGAGGATAACTCGAACAGCAACATGACGATGAAGAGAAAACCGCCCGCTATGGTAATCGCACCGCCCACGGCAGCCAGCGGGTGCCGGTACAACGTGCGCTGCTCAGTTTGCTCGATATCCACTGCGACAATCCTTTTTCATTGCGGGTGCCGATCCTGTTTGGACTGGTCGGCGGGCGGCGCCTCGCCACGTTCCCACTCGCGACTGGCCGGTGACCTGCCTGTCAGCCAGCTCATGTCCATAGGGTATACGGCCGGGTCGAAAACTGTCCAGTAACCGTGCCAGATCAATATGGCCAGGGAGGCCAGCACCGCCTCGTAAAAGTGGACGGCGGTAGTAGCCGCCGGTGCCCAGGACGGGAGTTCACGCAGCATGAAGTCGGAAAACCACAGCAGCAGGCCGGTAAAGGTCATCACGATCATACCCCACCAGAACGCCAGGTATTCAACTTTCTCAATGTAGCCGACGCGGGGACTGTGGACGGGCTCCTTGCGCAGACCTAGGTAGTACTTGAATCGCTCGATGAACTCACGCAAATCACCAAGATTGGGCACCATCTCCAGCATACAGCGGCGGGCTTCGCGGTTGATCGCCAGGTGGATGACATGAATTGCCAGGGACAGGCAGATAACGACCGCCGCAATGCGGTGTATCAGGCCACGGAAGTCCGGGCCGGGGGCGATCAGGGGCCAGGCCCACCAGGAGTCGGGATAACTCAGGGCAAAGCCGCTCCATACCAGTATCGGAAAGCTGAGCATGACCAGGCCGTGGGCGATGCGGAAGCCGAGATTCATGCGCACGCGACCGCTGGAGGGAGCCGCCGCCATGGCGCGAATGGCCGGCTGGCGACACTTGCTGATGAAGTCCAGCCCCACGTGAACCAGCATGCCACCGATGGTGCCGTAGATTAGCACCAGATAGACCAGGCGGATCCAATAGACGACGGGAAAGGATTCGCGGTCTGTCCCCACCACGTGAATGGGGCCGATGGCGAAGCGCTTGCCGGCGCCGGCATGGCAGTCGCTGCAGGTTTCACCAATATTGTCAGGGTGGATGCGCGAATGCGGGTTGCTGGAGGGCAGGATGTCGTGCACGCCGTGGCAGGAGGCGCAGCTGGCCACCGTGGTTTTTCCCGCCTGGGCGGCCATCCCATGGTAGCTGTCCGCATAGCTGGGTACCTTGTCCGTCGCCAGACCATACTTCTCGTTCAGACGGAGATTGCCGTGGCAACCGCCGCAGCTGAGCAGGCTCTGGTTGGTTGCTGACACCGGTGAGCCGCTGGAGCGGGGGGCGAGAACGCGGTGCTCGCCGTGGCAATCCGTGCAGATAGGTGTATCGCTGGCGCCGCGCAGAAATCCCTGGCCGTGTACACTTTGCAGGTAGGCATCGGTGACATCCGAGTGACAGGCGCCGCAAGTCGCGGGAACGTTGGCGCGGTTGATAAGCGAGTCGGGGTTGCTGTTCTTCAGTACGCCATGGCTGCCGTGGCAGTTGTCGCAGCTGGGCCCGCCATTGCCATCGTGCACGGCGTCTGCATGCACACTGTCGCGATAGGCGGCCAGAGGGTTGACCACGTCGATGCCGTAGTTGGCCACCACGTCGGGGTTGGCGTGACAGCCGCCGCAGGTTTCCGCCAGCCTTGCATGACTGACCGGCGAGGCCGGATCGTCCGAGGGTAGTATCAGGTGCGCATTGCCGTGACAGAACTGGCAACCAGCCGTCATGCCGACCCTTTCGGCCACTGTGTGGTGGGCGCTGTTCTGCAGCGAGGCCGCGGCTTCATCGTGACAGGCAACACAGTCGACAGGGGCGATATCCCCTTCTTCGTGGGAGGCGTCTTCTATGCCTGAGTGGCAGTCGATACAGTCCAGGTCGCCGTGGGCGCTCTGTTCAAAGCGGCTGGCGCCGGCCGGGTACGCGGCCCCGGACGCGGTCTCGCCGGGGGCAATTGCCGGTGCCTCGTGGCGAGTGTCCTGTAGGTCGTGGCAGTCTGTGCAGGTCTCTTCCTGCGCCGTGGCTGCGCCGGCCAGACACAATGTAGCTGCCAGCATGAGGACGCGTAGTGGCTGCATGCACTCAACCCCGTAATAATGGACAGTGCCGGGAAGGGTAGACCAGTTGCGCGGCTGCCAGAAGGGCCGGACCGGCTCTGCGCCAGGCTATCGCGCTTCGGTTGATGCAGGTCAACTTCCGCCGCGTTGCGGCGGCAGGGCCGGCTGGGGGCGTTGCCGTTACCCGGAAATGGTCACTCCTTGGTATGGCAGTCGTTACACTTGGTGGGCCCGGCCTTCTCGGTCTTGTGGCAGTCCACGCAACTGATGTGGAAGTGATTTATCTTCAGGCTGGACTGGGAACAGCTCGGGGTAGTCTTCTTTTCGGGCTCGTTATGGCATTCACTGCAGGGCTTGACCTTTTCCGCCGACTCCTTGCTGAGATTCTCCTGGGTGTGGTGGCAAGTGGAACACTCGGTCAGCTCGAAATGCGCCGCGTGCGGGAATTCCACTGCGGATTTCTTGGTGACGCAGTCATCGATCGTAATGTGCTCAGGTGGTGCTGCCAGGCTGCCCGTGGTGAACAGGAGCGCGAATATTCCGGCGATTGTTATTTTCAGCTGGTGCATGGTGTTCTCCTCCTGGGCTGGTTTTTGCCGAGGCAAACGCCCGGCGAAAGCATCCCCGGGTAATGGCCTGGTGCCACCAAGCATAGCATCGGCCCGCGTCTTTCCACCAGTGAACCCGCTACCCCGGCTTGCCGTCCGCCCTCGGGCGCGTGAGTATGGGCAGGTAACGGTAGAGGAAAATGATGAACACAACTATCCACAACACGGCGGATACCTGCCACCAGAGCAAGGTCATGCCCGGGGCGGCCAGCGGCAGCACTGACCGGATGACGGCAGCCAGCATGATCAGGGCGAACGCCAGTGCCAGGTAGCCGGGGACCTCGAGCGGGCGACCGGTGTGACCCAGTGACACCCGCGACATCATGGCCAGGATCATGCCGCCGATAGCGCCCGTGGCCAGCAGGTGGACGACGTTCTTGCCGGCAGCGGGATTATCCCCGGCCAGCGCAAGCCCCAGCAGTGCCAGGGGAATGCACAGGTAGCTCAGGTGCATCGACCACAGCAGCGGCACCTGTAGGGTTTTCCATCCCTGCCAGTGACCCAGCCGGTAACAGTGCAGGGCGCTGGTCGCCAGGCAAAGCGCCGGGAACCAGGGGCCGGTTGATTGCGCCGGTGGCGCAAATGCCGTCACCAGACCGATTGCCATAACACTGCCGATGGCCAGCCAATCCAGCCATACCGGCAGCGGCTCGATCTTGAGCCCCAGGCGATTGCCGGTGAACAGCGGGATGACCCTGCCGCCGATGATGACGATGAAGGTGGTGATCATCCACACGGCGCCGTAATGCAGACGGGTAGACGTGAGCGCGTCACCAATAGCCAGGTAGCTGGCTGACGCCAGCAGCATCAGGATCAGGAGCACGGGCAGGAACAGCATATTGCGCCACTGGCGCCGGGCCCACACCCGCTGTCCCAGCTCGAGGCCCAGCAACAGCATAAACAGCATTTCCGCGAGCCAGGCCAGCAGGCGCCACTGGGGAGCCAGCCACAGCAGCAGGCGCGCCGCCAGCCACAGGCCGAACAGCAGTTGCAGGCGCCGGCCCCGGGTGCCGGGCAGGTTGGTCCAGGTGGCAACCGCCGTCAACAGGAAACCGGCCACCACCGGCATGGCAAAGCCGAAAATCATTTCGTGGGCGTGCCACCAGGAGGGCGGGATGCTTCCGCTCCAGGTTTGCGGCCACAGCATCCAGCCGAGCCAGCGGCCCATGGCCAGCACCCCGAACAGGGCGGCCGCCAGGAACCCGGCCCGGAAGGCCAGCTGCCACAGCGGGGCAACAGCGCGTCTGCCGTTCATCGACCAGTCACCGACCGGGTATCCTGCTGTCAGCGTCCACAACGCTACCCACAACGCAACCTGCAAAGAAAGACTGCCCGCAGCGTAGCCCAATTACCCGGAGGCGGGAACCCTGCCGCCCCGGGATGTCCCCGGGAGCCTTCCTATAGTATGGTTGCCCCGCTTGCCTGTTGGTGGGTCCGGCAGGAAACCGGTCGCCGGGCGGCGGCGCACAACCAGAAGGGAGAGTGTGGGCATGAAGTTATGGCATTGCGCGGGAGCGCGGTCCCTGCGGCCGCTGTGGGCGCTGGAAGAGATGGCGATGGACTACGAGCTGGAGATACTGCCGTTCCCCCCGCGCATGTTCAAACGGGAGTACCTTGGAGTGAACAGCCTGGGCACGGTGCCCTTCCTGCAGGACGGCGACACCGAAATGACCGAATCCAGCGCCATCTGCCAGTACCTGGTAGATCGTTACCAGCGCTACGACTTCGGTCTCAGGCCCGAGCACCCCGAGTATGGCGCCTACCTCAACTGGCTGCACCATGCGGACGCCACCCTGACTTTCCCGCAGACCCTGACCATGCGCTATTACTACCTCGAGCCCAGCCCGGAAAAGCAGGCGGTCGGGGACGACTACGCCAAGTGGTTTATCGCGCGCCTGCGGCGCCTGGATAATCACCTGGAGAGCCATGATTACCTGGTGGATGGCCGCTTCACCATCGCCGACATCGCAGTGGGCTACGCCCTTTATCTGGCCTGCGCCCTGCACCTGGATGAACGCTTCCAGCCCCGGACCCGGGCTTACCTGGAGCGGCTCAAGGCGCGACCGGCCTTCCAGCGTGCGGATGCCCTGGGTGAGCCCCTCGCGCTGCCGGCGCGCGGCTAGCAAACCGCAGCCCCGGATCCAGCGTATGTACTGGACTCTCCATTTGTGGATGGACCCCTTGCAGGCCCCCAGGCAACCCTATGGCTAAGAAACCCCGCGGCCTGAAGAGCGGCGTCATTCCCCGCGGGCTGGCCGTTTCCCTGGCCGGTATCCGGGCGGGAGGTGCGCTGGCGATGGACGGCGCCATGCAGAAGCTCATGCGTCGCAACCCTGATGATGGCGACTCCCAGTTTGCACGGCGGGAGGCC
>JBFZEF010000388.1:0-6109 GCA_041307045.1 Halioglobus sp. | reverse complement strand
CACCCGGTCCGACTGGTACCAGGCGGTTGCCGGGCAGCGCTCCCACCTGCTGGTATCGAACCCGCCCTACATCGACGCCGGCGACCACCACCTGCAACAGGGCGACCTGCGCTTTGAGCCGCGCGGGGCACTGGTTGCGGCGGATGAGGGCCTGGCGGACCTGGCGCAACTCATCGCCGGGGCCCCCGCTCACCTGCACCCGGGCGGCTGGCTGCTGCTCGAGCACGGTTACCGCCAGGGTGAGGCGGTGCGGGCGCTGTTGCATCAAGCCGGGTTTGGGCCGGTCGCCACGCGCCGCGACCTGGCGGGCCTGGAGCGTGTCAGCGGGGGACCTTACCGCCTTGAGTGACAGGGGGCTGACGGACGAGCAACTGCTGCGCTACAACCGGCAGATCCTGCTCAAGGATTTCGACGTGTCCGGCCAGGAGCGCCTGCTGCGGGCCCGGGTGCTGGTGGTCGGTCTGGGCGGGCTGGGCTGCCCAGCGGCGCTCTACCTGGCGGCGGCGGGGGTGGGCACCCTGTTGCTGGCTGACGGCGACCTGGTGGAACTGAGCAATCTGCAGCGCCAGATCGCCCACGGTGACGCCGCTATTGGCCGCAATAAAGCGGTCTCTGCAGCCGCTGCCATTGCCGCGCTGAACCCGGGGGTTACGGTGGAGGTGATCCCCCACCGGCTGGGCGAGGCGGATATGCCACCGCTGGTTGCGCGCGTGAACCTGGTGCTCGATGCCACCGACAACTATCCGGTGCGCTTCGCCCTCAACCGCGCCTCTATTGCCGCCGGCGTGCCGCTGGTCTCGGCGGCGGCGGTGCGCGCCGAGGGTCAGCTGAGCGTGTTTGATCCGCTGCGCGGCGGACCCTGCTATCGCTGCCTGTACCCCGATAGCACGGACCTCACAGCCCTGAGCTGCAGTGAGAGCGGAGTGCTGGCACCGCTGGTGGGTGTGCTGGGTTCCCTGCAGGCCATGGAGGCGCTGAAATTACTGGCGGGTTACGGCGAAACCCTGCGCGGAAAATTACTCCTGCTCGATCTGCGCAGCATGGATATTCACCAGCTGTCCCTGCCGCCGCGGCCGGACTGCCCGGACTGCGGCCACCTGCGCTAGGCAGCCGGTAATGGCTTGCGCAGGGTCCGGTAGAGCCGCGCAAATACCAGTAGCGATGTCACTGTAATTCCCACGATCAGGCTCTCCCAGAACGCGACGGTGCCCTGCAGCGCATCGTCCGCGTGTATTATCCCGCGCCAGTAACCCAGGGGCAGGGTGATCAGCCAGTACGCCAGGCAGAGTGAGAAGAAGGCAAAGCGGGTGTCCTTGAAGGCGCGCAGGCAATAACTCACGGCCACCTGGGCTGAATCGATAAGGATAAACAGGGCGGCCAGGCGGACGAGGCTCACGGCGATCGCGGCAATGTCCGCGTCGCTGGTGAAGAGGCTGACAAGGAACGCGGGAGAGGACAGGAGAATGATCATGCCCAGCAGGCCGACCAGCACCGTCATGGCGGTGCCGCAGCGGATGGACAGGGACAGTGCCGCGCGATCACCGGCACCAATCGCGTGCCCTAGGCGGATCGCCAGGGCCGAGCCAAAACTGACCAGGGGCATGTAGACGACGTCCCACATGCTGAAGGCCACCTGGTGCGCGCCCATAGCGACCTCTCCAAGGGTGGCGATGCACAGGGCGATCACGGAGAAGAAGGCGACTTCCATGAACAGGGTGAAGCCCAGCGGCAGCCCGAGGCGGAGGATCGCGGCGATCGCGTCCAGGCGCGGCGCCACCAGCCGCCAGGGGGGCAGGTAGCGCTGCAGCCCCTCGGCGCGCGTCATATAAAAACACAGCACTGCCGCACCCAGCCACATGGAGAAAGCGGTGGCCCAGCCGGCACCGGCGGCGCCCAGCTCCGGCAGTCCCCAGCGCCCGTACATCAGGGCGTAGTTGAGGGGTATATTGGCGAGGAACGTCAGCACGGCGGCGACGGCGAAGGGCCGCATGATCCCGATGCCCTGGCTATGGCAGCGCAGGGCTTCGAACAGCGCCGCCGCGGGGAGACCGAAAGCCACCGCCTGCAGGTACTCCAGGGTCTTGGTGGCGGTGGTCGGTTCGAGCCCGAGCAGGTCGAGTACTGGCGCGGCGCCAAAGCAGATGGGTCCGACCACCAGTCCAAGCGTCAGCGCCAGCCACAGGGCCTGGGGCAGCGAATCGCGTATTTCCTTCGTCCTGCCGGCGCCGGCGTGCTGGGCGATGATGTAGGTAGCCCCCAGGCTGACGCCGATGATGAACAGGTACAGCGGCAGCCATATGTTGTAGCCGATGGCGACTGCCGCCAGGTCGCGGGCGTGGTAGTGCCCGGCCATGATGGTGTCCACTATGCCGGTGCCTATCTGTGCGAGTTGGGCGATGACCATCGGCCAGGCCAGCGCCAGCAGGGCGCGACTCTCCGCGAGGACTACAGTCAGTCTGGTTGATGTCATGCGATCGATCGGCTTGGGGTGGCTGCGGGTCCGTCCGGGGCGGCCAGCGCAAACTTTTGCCTGTTTCCGCTGTCAGACCGTGCAAGCCTACAGGGGAACGTTCGATGAATACATTGGTAGAGCGCTATTATCGCCTCCACAACTGCATTTTCCCACGCCTCCAGCGCCTGGACGGACTGGCTCCCCTCGCCATCCGCCTCTTTCTGGTGCCCGTATTCTGGATGGCGGGCACCCAGAAGATCGCGGGTATGGAACAAACGATAGAGTGGTTTGGGAATCCGGATTGGGGGCTTGGCCTGCCGTTCCCCGCACTGCTGGCTTATCTTGCCGCCTATACCGAAGTTATTGGCGCGCTGCTGCTGTTGCTTGGCCTCGCCACCCGCTGGATATCGGTGCCCCTCATTATCACCATGCTGGTTGCCATTTTTGCGGTGCACTGGGAGCATGGCTGGGCCGCAATCGCCGATTCGGGGGCATCCGAAATAGCGCTGCGACTGGGCGCTGCGAAGGATCTCCTGATGGAACATGGCAACTATGCCTGGCTGAGCGAAAAGGGCAGCCTTGTGATACTCAATAACGGGATTGAATTTGCAGTGACCTACCTGGTGATGCTGCTGAGCCTGTTCTTCACCGGTGGCGGGCGCTACGTGAGCCTGGATTACTACCTGCCGAGGCTGATTCCTGACCGGGACTGACTGTGTCCTGGGGTCGACATCAGGGCTCACCTATTTCTCGCCGACAGTGGTAGACTAGCGCGTTTTTTGAGCAGTCACGGGAAGACATCAGTTGATCAAGAGTTTAGTAGGGCGTATCGCCGGCAAGGGCGTCGCCCCCCAGGACCACAGTCCGGCCAGTTCAGGCCACGGCACTCCACCCCGGCATGAGCCCTCCCACAAAGCCGCTTCCGCGCCCCGGCATGACGGCGACGGTGGCAGCGACAAGGGCAATAAACGGCGCAGGCGTGGGGGCAAGCCAAAGGCAGATGCGGCGCCCTGGTCCCTGGACCAGTTTCCGGTTGATCCACAGGAGGGCCGCACCCGCTTTCACGATCTCGGCCTGCGCGAGGAGCTGATGCATGCCATCGCGGACCTGGGCTTCAGCTATTGCTCGCCGATCCAGGCCTCGATCCTGCCGCACACCCTGCAGGGCAATGATGCTATCGGCAAGGCCCAGACCGGCACTGGCAAGACCGCGGCTTTCCTCGTCACCATCTTCAACGACCTGCTGTGCAACCCGATCGAGGGCGAGCGCTTCGTCGGTGAACCGCGGGCCCTGGTGATCGCCCCGACCCGCGAGCTGGTGATGCAGATAGCGCAGGACGCGGAAGACCTGGCCAGGTACACCAACCTGCAGGTGGCCACCCTTATCGGTGGCATGGACTACCAGAAGCAGCTGAACCGCCTGCACACCACGGTGATCGACCTGGTTGTAGCCACCCCCGGCCGCCTGCTGGATTTCATGAGCCGCCGCGATCTCTACCTCGACCATGTGGAAATACTGGTGCTCGACGAGGCCGACCGGATGCTCGACATGGGCTTCATTCCCCAGGTCAAGCGCATTGTGCGTGCGGTGCCGCGCCGGGAAGTGCGGCAAACCCTGCTGTTCTCAGCCACCTTTACCCAGGACATCATCAACCTGTCCGAGCAGTGGACTTACGAGCCAATCACCATCGAGATTGAGCCCGATCATGTGGCCACCGACTCGGTCGAGCAGAAGGTCTACCTCGTCTCCAGCGAGCAGCGCTACCGGGTGCTGAACAACCTGCTGCGCAGTGCCGACGCGACCAGCGTGATCGTATTCGCCAACCGCCGCGACCAGGTGCGGCGCCTGCACGAGCGCCTGCGCAAATCGGGCATAGCCGCAGGGATCCTCTCGGGGGAAATTCCCCAGGCCAAGCGCACCAGTACCCTGGAACAGTTCAAGCAGGGCAAGATCAAGGTGCTGGTGGCCACCGATGTCGCCGGCCGTGGCATTCATGTGGAAGGTGTCAGCCACGTGGTGAATTACAACCTGCCGGAGGACCCGGAGGATTATGTGCACCGCATAGGCCGCACCGGTCGCGCCGGGGCTACGGGCATTTCCATCAGCTTTGCCAGCGAGGACGATGCTTTCCTGCTACCCGATCTCGAGGCGCTGCTGGGTACGCGAATCGAATGCACCCATCCGCCGGCCGAGTTGCTGGTCTAGGAGCCTGTCGGACTTAGGCGATCGTAGCGAGGCGAGTGGAAAATCGAGTGCAGATTTCCGCGTTTTTGAGGTGCATAGTGGTGTCTATGTGCCGAGAAGACGCGGAAATATGCGCCGATGTTACGCCGCCGCAGTAGATCAGTCCTAAGTCCGACAGGCTCCCTGGTTACCGCCTGAGTTCCTCGCACCACAACAGGGTTGCGCCTACCACGGCGGCGGGCACCACGAAGAAGTTCACCACCGGGATGCCGGTACACAGCGCCACCACGCCGCCAAAGCCCATGCTGCTGAGGCGCCTGGCCCGCGCCGCCTCTTTTACGTCGGCGAAACTCAGCAGGTGGTTGTCCATCGGGTAATCGAGAAACTGCAGGCTCATCATCCAGGCCCCCAGCAGGAACCAAAGCACCGGTGCCACCACGTTCAGCACCGGAATGAACGAAATCAACAGCACGAAGGCCGCCATCGGCAGGTAATAGATAAGCTTCGATAACTCACGCAGGATGCCGCGGGGCAGCGCCATCAGCGCCGCTCCCAGCCCCTCGAGCGCATTCACCGGTTTGCCGGTGATGAGTTCCTCGGCTTTTTCCGCCAGCAGGGCGTTGAAGGGTGAGGCGATGAGCAGCGCTACCGCGGTGAAGATGTAGCCGGTCGCGAGGCTCACTGTGAGCCCCACCAGCGGCCAGATGATCCACTTGATGAAATCCAGCCATGCAGGGATTTTCGCCAGCCACTCATCCATCACCGCGAACAGGTAGCTCAGGCCATACCAGATGAGTCCGCCGAAAATCAGGATATTGACCAGCAGGGGAACCAGCACGAACAGGCGCAGCGAGGGGTGCGTGAGCAGCCTGGCGCCGCGGGATAGATAGCCGACGCCATGCGCGATATTACCTTTCATCCGGGCTTTCTCCTTTGCGACTGGCGCAGGCCGGGCAGATACAGCGCGCGCCGACGGACTGGGCAGGCAGCGCCGCCAGGGCGGCGGCGCCGATGCTAGCCGAAACGCACCAGCAGGTCTCCCAGGGTCGCCCCCCTGCCAGCGCGCACTGGTTGTCGCCGCTGCACAGGGGGCAGGTACCAGGCCATTGCTCATCCGCGGTCATACACTGCCCGTATTACATGGTAATGCCGGAAGCTATAATAACCGACGCATCGCGGGGTGTAAGCATGGCCGGTGACGACGACAAGGGTTTTAGCGACGAGATGGCTGATGTGGTGCCCCTCCGGCGGGCGCCGCGGGTGCCGGTGCGCACCGGGGCCAGTGCGCAGCGGGATTCCTCGCGGGAGCAGCGGCGCCAGGCGGCGGTGCAGGATCCCCAGCGCGACCGCAATACCCTGACCGAGGGAGGTATCGCCCCGCTCGACGCCTGGCATGTGCTGGAATTCAAGCGTGCGGGGGTGCAGAACGGTGTGTTTCGCAGGCTCAAGCAGGGTCGCTACGAGAGCGAGGCC
>JBFZEF010000386.1:0-15551 GCA_041307045.1 Halioglobus sp. | reverse complement strand
GGCCTGGATGAACACAATGTGGGCGCGGCGATAGCGCTGCTGCAGCCGGCAGCCGTTGATGTCAGCGGGGGAGTGGAGCAGGCCCCGGGGCGCAAGGATGCGGGAAAAATCAAACGATTCGTTGCGGCCGTCAGGGCCGCAGACGCTTTAATGGATGGAACAGCTGATGACAATTGAAGTGAAGGACAGCATCTTCGCCGCGGTGCCCGACGCCGAGGGCCGGTATGGTGCGTATGGTGGCAAGTACGTCGCGGAAACGCTGATGAGCGCCCTGGCGGAACTGGAGGCTGTTTATCGCAAGTTGTCCGCCGACCCAGCTTTCCAGCAGGAACTGGACGAAGACCTGGCCCACTATGTAGGCCGCCCGTCACCTTTGTACGAGGCCAAGCGCTGGTCGACGTCCATTGGCGGTGCCCGCATCTTCCTCAAGCGGGAAGACCTCAATCACACCGGCGCCCACAAGGTGAACAACACCGTGGGTCAGGCCCTGCTGGCAAAGCACATGGGCAAGCCGCGGGTCATCGCCGAGACGGGCGCCGGCCAGCACGGTGTGGCCACCGCCACCATTGCCGCCCGGCTCGGGCTCAAATGCCAGGTGTTCATGGGCGAGGAGGACGTGCGACGCCAGGCGCAGAATGTCTACCGCATGAAGTTGCTGGGCGCCGATGTCATTCCCGTGACCTCGGGTTCCCGCACCCTTAAAGATGCCATGAACGAGGCGATGCGCGATTGGGTGACCAACATCGATGATACCTTTTACATCATAGGCACCGTCGCCGGACCCCATCCCTATCCCATGCTGGTGCGGGATTTCCAGTGTGTGATCGGTCGCGAAGCCAGGCGCCAGGCCCAGGCCCAGACTGGCCGCTTACCGGACGCGCTGGTGGCCTGCGTTGGCGGCGGCTCCAATGCGATCGGGCTGTTCCATCCTTTCCTGGGAGACGAAGGCGTGGCGATGTACGGCGTGGAGGCAGGCGGCCATGGTATCGCGTCCAACCAGCACGCCGCGCCGCTGACCGCCGGTACCCCGGGCGTGCTCCACGGCAATCGCACTTACCTGATGCAGGACGCGGACGGCCAGATCATGCACACGCACTCCATCTCGGCGGGCCTGGACTATCCCGGAGTCGGCCCCGAGCATGCCTGGCTGAAGGACCTGGGCAGGGTCAACTATGTGGTGGCCAGCGACGACGAGGCCTTGCGTGCGTTTCACACGCTGACGCGGGTGGAGGGCATCATGCCTGCATTGGAAAGCAGCCATGCCCTGGCCTATGCCGAAAAACTGGCGGCCCGGATGACGCCGGAGCAGGTTATCGTGGTCAACCTGTCAGGGCGGGGCGACAAGGACATGCAAACCGTCGCGCAGATCGACGGCATACAGCTGTAAGGGGATCGAGCGGTGAGTCGAATAGCAGGGCGGTTCCAGCAACTGGCGCGGCAGGGGCGCAAGGCGCTCATTCCCTACGTGGTGGCGGGGGACCCGGGCCTGGAGGTCACCGTGCCGCTGATGCACCGCATGGTAGCCTGCGGCGCCGACATTATCGAGCTGGGCGTGCCCTTCTCCGACCCCATGTCGGAAGGGCCTGTGCTGCAACTGGGGCACGAGCGCGCCCTGGCCAATGGCACCAACCTGCGCGGCGTGCTGGAGCTGGTGCGCGAATTCCGCCAACAGGACGGCGACACCCCGGTATTGCTGATGGGCTACGCCAACCCGGTCATGCATATGGGATACGCGAAGTTTGCCGACGCTGCTGCGGCAGCGGGGGTCGATGCACTGTTGAGCGTGGATATCCCGCCGGAAGAGGTGGCGCCGGTCAACGCCGAGCTGCAGCGGGTGGGCATGGACAATATCTTCCTGGTCGCACCCACCACTCCCGCCGGGCGCATCCGGCAGATCACCAGTATCGCGAGCGGGTTTGTTTACTACGTCTCGCTGAAAGGGGTCACCGGGGCGGGGCACCTGGATGTCGCGGATGTCGCCCACCATCTCGGCCTGATTCGCGAGCACTCCAGCCTGCCGGTCGCGGTGGGCTTCGGCATCAAGGATGCGGACTCTGCCAGGGCCGTCGCCAGCGTCGCCGACGGGGTGGTTGTTGGCAGCGCGCTGGTGGATGCGATGGCCCGGGCAATCGAGGGTGGCGGCGATCACGAGGCGGCCATGGCCGCGGCGGTGAGCTTGCTGGGGGAGATTCGCCGGGGGATCGACCACGCAGCTTCCTAGTTGCCCCGCCGCGCGTTTATAATGGCGCCTGCTTTGGACCGGGGTTTGCAATGAGCTGGATAAGCAAGATTCTGCCCTCTGGCGTGCGCAGCGGCGATGGGGAAAAACGCGCCAGTGTGCCCGAAGGACTGTGGAAGAAATGCGTCAAGTGCGATGCGGTGCTGTATCGCCCCGATGTCGAGCGCAACATGGACGTCTGCCCCAAGTGCGACCACCATATGCGCATCGGTGCGCGGCGGCGCGTTGATGTCTTTCTCGACCCCGAGGGCCGGCAGGAAATCCTGATCGAGATCGAGCCGATAGACCGCCTGAAGTTCAAGGACAAGAAGCGCTATCGCGATCGCCTGAGCGCCGCGCAGCGCGCCACCGGCGAGAAGGATGCGCTCATTGCCTTCACCGGCACTGTGCATGGCCTGCCCCTGGTGACCGTGGCCTTCGAGTTCGATTTCCACGGCGGCTCCATGGGCTATGCTGTGGGTGAGAAGTTCACCCGGGCGGCGCAACTGGCGCTCGAGCGGAGGATTCCCCTGGTTTGTTTCGCCGCATCCGGCGGCGCGCGCATGCAGGAAGCCCTCATCTCCCTGATGCAAATGGCCAAGACGAGTGCGGTTATCGAGCGCATGCGGCTGGAGGCAGTGCCCTACGTATCGGTAATGACCGACCCGATTTACGGCGGAGTGTCCGCCTCGCTGGCGCTGCTGGGTGACATCAATATAGCCGAGCCCGAGGCGCGGGCCGGCTTCGCCGGCCCCAACATCATTGAGCAGACCATCCGGCAGAAGTTGCCCAAGGGGTTCCAGCGCAGCGAATTCCTGCTGCAGCATGGGGCCATCGATATGATCGTGCACCGCACCCGGATGCGTGACACGATCGCCCGGCTGCTCGCCAAGTTGACCCACCAGACGCTGGTTCCGATGGACCTGCCCTGCGCCGTTGGGGAGTAGCCGGCAACAGGGGCAAGAGCTGCAGCCGATGGAGACAGCCTCACTCGATCAATGGCTGGCGCGGCTGGAGACACTGCACCCTAATCCCATTGACCTGGGGCTGGAGCGGGTTGCCGCGGTGGCGCGTACACTGGACCTGCTGCCCGTCGCGGTGCCGGTGGTCACGGTAGCCGGCACCAATGGCAAGGGATCCACGGTTGCGGTGCTGGAGGCCATACTTGGCGGCAGCGGAAAGCGCACCGGGGTATACACATCGCCGCACCTGGTGCGCTTCAATGAACGCATCCGGGTGGGCGGCGTCGATGCTGGCGACGCGGAAATTATTGCAGCATTCAGGGACATCGATGACGCACGGGGTGACACAAGCCTTACCTACTTCGAGTTCGCCACACTCGCCGCCCTGCTGGTGTTTCGCGCCCGGGCCGTGGATGTGCTCGTGCTGGAGGTAGGCCTGGGCGGGCGCCTCGACGCGGTCAACATCGTCGACCCGACGGTTGCGGTGATCACCCGCATCGATCTGGACCACCAGGCCTGGCTGGGGTCAGACCGCGGTAGCATCGCCAGGGAAAAGGCGGGAATCTTGCGGCGCGGCGTCCCCGCTGTACTGGGCGACCCCGAGCCCCCGCCAGAACTCCTCGAGTCTGCCGCTGCAAGCGGATCCAGCCCGGTCCTGCGCCTGGGCCGCGAGTTCGGGTTTGAGACCCGGGATGACCACTGGCTGGGGAGCTTGCGCGGCCAGTATGGAGTCCGGGTATTGCCCCCGCTGCCTGCCGGCCCCCTTAAGCCCGCCAATATTTGCACCGGCTTGCAGGCGGCTCTGCTGTTGGGCTGCGAGATGAGCGACGCCCAGGTCCTCGCCGCCGTGGCGCGGGCCCGCCCCCGGGGCCGGTGCGAACGGCTGTCGCTCTGTGGGTGCGACTATGTCCTGGACGTCGCGCACAATCCGGCGGCGACCTATAATCTGGTTGAGTTTTTGGATTCAACTGCATGTAATGGAAAGACATTTGCGCTTTTTTCAGTGATGGGGGACAAGGATATTCGCGGCATGCTTACGGCCGCGGCCGGCTGCTTCGACGCCTGGTTTGTTGCCGACCAGCCAGCTAACCCACGCGCCGCCCGGGGCGAGGATGTCGCAGCACTGCTGCGGGGGGAGGGCGCTGCCGCAATCAGTGTCAGCAAGAACCTGCGCCAGGCGCTGCGGCGGGCGCAGGGTGTGATGGCCGCGGGGGACCGGCTCGTGGTCTTCGGCTCGTTCCACACGGTGGCCGACGTCCTGCCTCTGTTGGAGCGGGAACCTGTAAAGACGGGGAGAGGACCCAGGACGTGAACGATATCCTCAAGCAACGGCTGGTCGGCGCCCTGATACTGGTCGCGCTGGGCGTGGTGTTCTGGCCGATTATTTTCGTCGAACCCGGGGAGCGCTCCAGCCCGGGGCGGGTGGACATACCGCCGCCGCCCCTGATCGAGACCTCGCCGATAGAGCCCCCAGGGCAGGGAGACCTGCGGGCTTCTCCCGAAGCTGAACCGAAGGACGTTGTGGCTCAGGTGGAAGTGACACCCCTGTCCGCTGAGCCTGTGCCGGATGCCAACACGCCCGCGCCCCCGCCAGCGCCGGCACCGGAACCCAGCGCCCGTACCACCCCGCCCGAGCAGCCGGCGCTGGACAGCTCGGGCCTCCCTGTGGGCTGGATTCTCCAGGTCGCCACCGTCAGCAACGCGGCCAAGGCGGATGAGTTGCGCGACACCCTGCTCGCCAGCGGGGAAAAGGCCTATGTCAAGAAGCTCGAAGCAGGGGGTAAGGTGCTGTACCGGGTCAGTATTGGTCCCAACGTCGAACGAGCCCAGTTAGAGAGAATACAGCCGCAGATCGACACCCGCTTTGGCGTCAAGTCCCTGATTGTCAGGTATGCGCCCTGATGCCCGAGTGGTCCCAATTTACCCTGCTCGACTGGGTAATCGTTGTCGTTTTGCTGGTGTCGACCCTGCTGAGCCTCTGGCGCGGTTTCGTGCGCGAAGCGCTCTCCCTGACGGGCTGGGTAGCGGCGTTCCTCGTGGCAAACCTCTTCGGCGACCAGATGGCTACTCTTCTGGCCGGTGCCATACAGAATATTTCCGGCCGCTATGTCGCGGCCTACGCCCTGTTGTTCGTCGGTACACTGGTGGCCACCACCTTTGTGACTCACCTTGCCGGCCAGCTGGTCAGGGCCACCGGGCTTACGCTGCTGGACCGACTGTTGGGTACGGGTTTTGGCTTTGCCCGGGGTATCATCCTGATCCTTGTTGTCGTATATATCCTGCGCCAGCTGGTACCGCCGACTGAATTGCTGTGGCTGGAAAAGTCTGTCCTGATGTCTCATGTCGATATGCTCGGCCGCTGGGCGCAGGACGTGTTTGCCAGGGCCAGCAGCGGGCAGTGGCCGGCTACTTCCGGCTGATAGAAGATTCATAGGGGTAAAAGCGCATGTGTGGCCTGGTTGGAATCGTTGGCAAATCCGATATCGCGCCGGATATTTACGACGCGCTCACCGTGCTCCAGCACCGGGGCCAGGACGCCGCGGGCATCATGACCTGCAATGGCGGTCGTTTCAGCCAGCGCAAGAGCGAGGGCCTGGTGCGGGATGTGTTTCGCCAGCAGCATATGCAGCACCTGCGCGGCAGTATCGGTATCGGTCATGTGCGCTATCCCACCGCCGGCAGCTCCGGTGCAGCCCTGGCCCAACCTTTTTACGTGAACTCGCCCTACGGCATCGCCCTGGCGCATAACGGCAACCTGACCAACTCCGAACAATTGACCCGCGAATTGTTCCAGGACGACCTGCGTCACCTGAACACCGACTCCGACTCCGAAGTACTGCTGAATGTCTTCGCCCACGAGATGCAGACCCTGGGCAAACTGAGTCCCGGCGCGGAGGATATCTTCACGGCGGTGGCTGCGGTTCACCAGCGCTGTCGCGGCGGTTATGCCGCGGTGGGCCTGGTCGTGAACTACGGCGTACTGGGTTTCCGCGACCCCTTCGGTATCCGGCCCCTGGTGGTCGGCGCCAGGGAGAGCGCGCTGGGTACGGAATACATGCTCGCCTCGGAGAGTGTCGCCCTGGATGTGCTCGGTTTCACCCTGATCAATGATGTGGCCCCTGGCGAGGCGGTGTTCATCGACATGCAGGGAGTGCTGCACCGGCGCCAGTGTGCCCGCAGCCCCAGCTTGCGTCCCTGCATCTTCGAGCATGTGTATTTTGCCCGCCCCGATTCACTCATGGACGAGATCTCCGTTTACAAGACGCGCATGCGCCAGGGCGAGGCCCTGGGCAGGAAGATTCGCCGCCTGCGCCCCGACCTGCACATCGACGTCATTATCCCCATTCCCGATACCAGCCGTATCGCCGCCCAGTCCATGGCGCATGAACTGGGCATCAAGTTCCGCGAGGGCCTGATGAAGAACCGCTACATCGGCCGCACGTTTATCATGCCCGGCCAGAGCCAGCGCAAGAAGTCGGTGCGCCAGAAGCTCAACCCGGTACCGCTGGAATTCGAGGGCAAGAACGTGATGCTGGTGGACGACTCGATTGTTCGCGGGACCACCTGTCGCCAGATCATCCAGATGGCGCGGGACGCCGGCGCCGCCAATGTATATTTCGCCTCGGCCGCGCCGCCGGTGCGCTACCCGAACGTGTACGGCATCGATATGCCGTCGGCCTTGGAACTGGTAGCCCACGGCAGGAGCGTGGAGGAGGTCTGCGAGCTGATCGGCGCAGACTGGCTGGTGTACCAGGACCTGGAGGACCTGGTGCGTTGTTCCCTGGAGGGCAACCCCGAGGTCGACGGCTTCGACTGCTCGGTCTTCAACGGCGAATATATTACCGGCGACGTGGATCAGAATTACCTTGATAGGGTCGAATCCCTGCGCAACGACGACGCGCAAAGCAAGCGCCGTTCAGCCCTGCAGGCCGACGGGGCGCTGGTCGGCATCCACAACGACGCCTAGGGCGGGACAATGACAGACGATAACGAATTCAACGCCCTCGCCGGCGCGCACCTCGACACCCTTGCGGTACGCGCCGGTGTGGCGCGCACCGGGGAAGGGGAGCACGCTGAACCGATTTTCCTCACCTCCAGCTATGTGTTCGACAGTGCCGCGGATGCGGCAGCCCGTTTTGCCGGCGACTCACCAGGCAATGTCTACTCGCGCTACACCAACCCCACGGTGCGCGCATTCGAGCAGCGCATCGCCGCACTGGAAGGCGCGGAGCAGGCGGTGGGCACCGCCTCCGGCATGGCCGCTATCCTCAGCACCTGCATGGCCCTGCTCAAAAGCGGCGACCATGTCATCTGCTCGCGCAATGTTTTTGGCACCACGGTCAACCTGTTTGCCAAATACCTGGCAAAATTCGGCGTGGAAGTCAGCTTCGTACCGCTGCTGGCGCTCGATGCCTGGCGTGCGGCCATTCGCCCCAACACCGCCATGTTGTTTCTGGAAACGCCCTCCAACCCACTGTGCGAAGTGGCTGATCTTGCGGCCATGGCGGAGCTTGCCCGGGCCAGCAACAGCCTGCTGGTGGTGGACAACTGCTTCTGCACCCCGGCGCTGCAGACTCCCCTGAGCCTCGGGGCGGATATCGTAATCCACTCCGCCACCAAGTACCTGGACGGACAGGGCCGCTGCGTCGGCGGTGCCGTGGTCGGCGCGAGCGGGCAGATGGAGGAAGTCGTCAACTTCCTGCGCACCTGTGGCCCCACCATGAGCGCGTTCAACGCCTGGGTTTTCCTCAAGGGATTGGAAACACTGCGCCTGCGGATGGAGGCCCACAGTCGCTCCGCCCAGGACCTCGCCCTGTGGCTGCAACAGCAGCCCCAGGTTGAACAGGTATTTTACGCCGGACTACCGGACCACCCGGGACATGAACTGGCCAGGCGCCAGCAGCGGGCCTTCGGCGGCGTCCTGTCGTTCACGGTAAGGGGAGGGCGGCAACAGGCCTGGGATGTCATCGACGCCGTCCGGATCATGTCGCTCACCGCGAACCTGGGCGATGCCAAGACCACGATCGTGCATCCGGCAACCACGACCCACGGCCGTCTCACCCCGCAGGAGCGGGCGCAGGCGGGGATCACCGACAACCTGATTCGGGTCGCCGTGGGCCTCGAGCATGTCGACGACCTGCGCGCCGACCTGGCGCGCGCCCTCTGCGCCCTGCGCTGACAGTAATACTCACGGCATATCGGGGCAGATGTAATGCAGATACAGGGTTTGATAGAAACTGCGGTCGCGGAAGTCGGCAAGGTCCTGCTGGGGAAGGAGCCGCAGATCCGGCTCGCCCTGTGCTGCCTGATCTCCCGCGGCCATCTGCTGATCGAGGACCTGCCCGGTATGGGCAAGACCACCCTGTCCCACGCCCTGGCCGACGTGCTGGGACTGTCCTGGAAGCGGGTTCAGTTTACCAGCGACCTGCTGCCGGCAGACATCCTGGGCGTGTCGGTGTACAACCGCAACGACGCCAGTTTCACGTTTCACCCGGGCCCGATTTTCACCCAGCTGTTGCTGGCCGATGAAATCAACCGCACCACGCCGCGCACCCAGAGTGCCCTGCTGGAGGCCATGGCTGAAGGCCAGGTCACGGTGGAGGGCGAGACCCGACCCCTGCCCGAGCCATTCTTTGTCATTGCCACCCAGAACCCCATTCACCAGTCCGGCACTTACCCCCTGCCGGAGTCGCAACTCGACCGCTTCCTGATGCGGCTGGAACTGGGCTACCCGCACCCGCATGCCGAGCGCGAGATGTTCTTGCGGCGGCGCCCCATGGGGCGGGAACGTGTAGTGCTGGAGCAGCGCATCAACCCCGCCCAGCTGCAGCAGGTGCGGGCGGCGGCGGCGGAGGTACATGCGTCCAACAACCTGCTGGATTACCTGCAGCGACTCGTGGCCTACACCCGCACCGCGGCGGAGTTTGCCGTCGGTCTCTCACCCCGGGGAGCGCTGGCGCTGCTCGAGTGTGCGCGCACCTGGGCGGTGATGCAGAACCGCGGCAACGTGGTCCCGGAGGATCTGCAGATGGTATTGCCGGCCGTGGCCGCCCACCGGCTGGTGCCCAGCGGCGATTATTCAGGCGACGGTGCGGCCCTGGTGGAACTGATGCGACGCAACGTCGACGTAATCCGGACCTGATCCGGCCAGCCTGTGAGGGGGAGCAAGCGCAATCCGTTGCGGCAGGGCATCGGCGACCGTCTGGGCCGGCGCTTTGCCAGGTGGGTGGACAGGCGAATTCCTCCCGCGCGCTCGGTCACACTCGACCAGAGGCGGATATTCATTTTCCCGAGCAAAGTGGGCCTGTTTTTCGCACTCTGCCTGCTGGTCATGTTGGTGACCGCGATCAACTACCAGAATAATATGAGCTTTGCCCTTACCTTCCTGCTCGCCACGCTGTTTGTCGTGGGCATTCTCCATACCTACGCCAACCTGTCCGGGCTGACCCTGCGCGCGCTGCGGGCAACACCGGCGTTTCCGGGGCAACAGAGCGAGTTCTCCATCGAGCTGCAGCGCGGCGGTCGGCGCGAGCATTTTGCCCTGCACCTGAAGTGGCCGGATAGCAACGGCAGCGTCATCAACCTGGCAGATCAGGCAACCGCGCAGGTGCATCTGCGCCTGAACGTCGGCAAGCGGGGCTGGTTCAGCCCGGGCCGGCTGTTAGTGGAATCCACCTATCCCCTGGGCCTGCTGCGCTGCTGGACCTGGATCGACCTGGACCTTTATGCCCTGGTCTACCCGCAACCGCTGGCCTCGCCGGAGCCGCCGGGCCTGGCCAGCGACCGGCCTGACGGGGCGGCGGTGGAGGTTCTGGGGAGCGACGACTTTTACGGTTTCAGGGATTATCGCCAGGGCGATTCGCCGCGCCAGATCCACTGGAAGGGGCTGGCCCGGGGCCAGGGTGTGCAGACCAAGCAGTACGGCGCCTATGCCAGTCGCAGCGTCTGGTTGGACTGGGAGATGTTTCCTGGACTGGGCGTGGAGCAGCGGCTGTCGCACCTGTGCTACTGGGCACTGGAATTCGACCGGCAGGAGGAGGAGTACGGCCTTCGCCTTCCCGGCCTGGTGATAGAACCGGGAACGGGGGAGCGCCATCGCGACCAGGTTTTGCAGGCGCTGGCCCTGTATGGTATCGAGGCGCGGCACCGGTGAAGCCTGACCAGCAGATACCCCGCAATGCGCTGGCGTGGATCATCTTCTGCCTGTTTACGCTGGTCGCGCCGCACGCCGGGCGCATTCCCCTCTGGGTGCTCGCGGTCTATGTGTTTGCCGCGCTGTGGCGAATTATGGTCTACCGGGGCCGCTGGTCCTATCCCGGTCGCGCGGTGAAAGCCGGGCTGATCGTCGCCAGTTTTGCCGGCATCTACTTCAGTTTTGGCTCGGTCATCGGCCTGGAGCCCACGGTCGCGCTGTTGCTCACGGCCTTTGCCCTCAAGCTGATCGAGCTCGCCCGGCGCAAGGACGGCTATGTCCTTCTGTTCCTGGGCTATTTCATCTGTATCACCGAATTCCTGTTCAGCCAGGAACTCCCCATGGTGCTCTATTCGCTGCTCAACGTGACCCTGCTCACCACGGCCCTGGTGGCCATGCACAGGCCCGGCGAGGACCGGTTCAACCGCAAGACGATCCGCCTTGCGGCGGTGATGCTGCTGCAGGCGCTGCCACTGATGCTGGTCCTGTTCTTCCTGTTCCCGCGCATCGGACCCCTCTGGACGGTGCCAATCAAGAGCCACACGGCGAAAACGGGTGTCAGCGATTTCATGAAGCCCGGGGATATTTCCAGCCTCGGCAAATCCGATGCGGTCGCTTTCCGGGCCCAGTTCGAGGGCGATATTCCGGAGCCGTCGGGGCTCTACTGGCGCGGCCTGGTTTTCAGCAAACTGGAGGAGGGCGCCTGGCGCAGCCTGCGTTACTACGATGTGCCGCCCGAGGAGCGCCGGCCCGGGCCAGTTGAGACCACGGGCGAGTCGCTGAAGTACCAGGTCATCATGGAGCCGACCCAGCAGAACTGGCTGTACAGCCTGCGCTATGCCAGACCCAGCTCCGGGGGCGTCATGACCAGCCCCGAGTACGTGCTGTTCTCCCCGACTGAGCTGGAGGACCAGCGCCTCTACAGCGTCGAGAGCTGGCCCGAGGCGATGCTGGAGCCAAAGCTGTCCCCCTGGCGGCGGGAAGTGGAGTTGCAACTGCCGGCGGGGGACAACCCGGCTGCGCATGCCCTCGCCGGGGAGCTGCGTGCCCAGGCGGGCAGCGATGAGGCCTTTGTGGACGCGGTGCTGGCCAGGTTCACCCGGGAGGCCTTCGTTTACAGGCTGGACCCGCCACTGCTGCCCCAGACAGACCCGGTGGACGCCTTCCTGTTCCAGACCCGGGCGGGCTTTTGCGAACACTACGCGGCGGCTTTCGTGGTGCTGATGCGGGCAGCGGGGGTGCCGGCGCGGGTGGTGGCCGGCTACCAGGGCGGCGAGGTCAACCCGGTCAACCGCACCGTCATTGTGCACCAGTTCGATGCCCACGCCTGGGCTGAAGTATGGCTCGAGGGCAAGGGCTGGGTGCGGGTTGATCCCACAGCAGCGGTTTCACCGGACCGGATCGAGTGGGGCCTGGAGCGCGCGATGGCCGCAGAGGGCGGCTTCCTCAGTGACTCCCCCCTGTCGCTGGTGCGCTATCGCAGCATCGCCTGGGTGAATACGCTGCGCCTGCGCTACGATGCGATCACCTGGCGCTGGCAGAGTTTTGTCACGGGTTTCGATCGCGACCGGCAATTCCAGCTCATGAACGACGTCCTGGGGGGCATCAGCGTGCGCAAGTTCCTGCTGTTGTTGTTCGGTACCTGGGTGCTGGTGCTGGTACCCGTGGCGTGGAGCCTGCTGCGCAGGCGCGGCGCTGTAGCGAAGCGTCCCTGCGACCTGTACTACCTGCAATTCTGTGAGCGCATGGCCGCCGTCGGCTTTGTCCGTGCCCCGGGTGAAGCCGCTGCCGATTATGCCGCCAGGATTGCGCGCGCGGTGCCTTCGATCGCCGCCGAGGTGCGCAGGATAAGTGGCCTCTACTCGGAGCTCGCCTACGGGGCGCGGGGGTACGACCCCCAGTTGCTGGGCCAGCTCAAAGCGGCGGTTGCCGCGTTCCGCCCGGGGCAGACCATGCGCTTTGGCCGCGATGCCGGGCGGGCGGGCGATCCGCGCCATTTTGCCTGAGAGCGCGGGAGCGCTTTTCTCGAGCGAAAAAAAACCCCGCGATGCGGGGTTTCCAGCCACCGCCGACTATCAGGTGCGAACCTGGTCGATCTGCACCGCGGCAATTCGCTTGCCTTCTTCGGCGCTTTTCTGGAACTCGACTATCTGGTCGAAGTTCATGTAGCGGTAGATTTCATCGGACATGGCGTCCAGGTCCCGGGCGTACTTCATGTACTCCTCGGGTGTCGGCAGCTTACCCAGAATCGCGCCGACCGAGGCCAGCTCGGCCGATGTCAGGTAGACATTGGCGCCATCGCCCAGGCGGTTGGGAAAGTTGCGGGTGGAGGTAGAGAGCACGGTGGAATTGGCCGCGACCCGGGCCTGGTTGCCCATGCACAGTGAACAGCCGGGCATTTCCGTGCGTGCGCCGGAGCGGCCGAAAATGCTGTAGTAGCCTTCCTCCATCAGCAGGTGCTCGTCCATGCGGGTGGGGGGTACGATCCACATGCGGGTAGAGATGCCACCCTTGTGTTTTTCCAGCAGCTTGCCCGCCGCGCGGAAGTGGCCGATGTTGGTCATGCAGCTGCCGATGAATACTTCGTCCACCTTGTCGCCGGCCACGGAGGACAGCAGGCGCGCGTCATCGGGATCATTGGGCGCACAGACGATGGGCTCCCTGACCTCGGCCAGGTCGATCTCGATCACTGCCTCGTATTCGGCGTCGCTGTCCGCTTGCAACAGGCTGGGTTTGGCCAGCCAGTCCTCCATCTTGCGGGCGCGGCGCTCGAGGGTGCGGGCGTCGCCGTAGCCTTCGGCGATCATCGAGCGCAGCAGCACGACGTTGGAGCGCAGGTATTCGGCGATGGTGCCCTCGTCCAGCGCGATGGTGCAGCCGGCGGCGGAGCGCTCGGCGGAGGCATCGGACAGCTCGAAGGCCTGCTCCACGGTCAGGCCGGTCAGGCCTTCAATCTCGAGAATGCGGCCCGAGAAAATGTTTTTCTTGCCTTTCTTTTCCACTGTGAGCAGCCCCTGCTTGATGGCGTAGTAGGGGATGGCGTGGACCAGGTCGCGCAGGGTGATGCCGGGCTGCATCTGGCCCCTTAAACGCACCAGCACCGACTCGGGCATGTCCAGCGGCATCACGCCGGTGGCGGCGGCGAAGGCCACCAGGCCTGAGCCCGCGGGGAAGGAGATGCCCATGGGGAAGCGGGTGTGGGAATCACCGCCAGTGCCGACGGTGTCGGGCAGCAGCATGCGATTCAGCCAGGAGTGGATGATGCCATCCCCGGGCCGTAGCGATACACCGCCGCGAGTCATGATGAAGTCGGGCAGGGTGTGCTGGGTATCGATATCCACCGGCTTGGGATAGGCGGCGGTATGGCAGAACGACTGCATGACGAGGTCCGCGGAAAAGCCCAGGCAAGCCAGGTCCTTGAGTTCATCGCGGGTCATCGGGCCGGTGGTGTCCTGGGAGCCCACGGTGGTCATCAGCGGCTCGCAGTAGGTGCCGGGGCGGATGCCTGCGGTGCCGCAGGCCCTGCCCACCATTTTCTGGGCCAGGGTAAAGCCCTTGCCGGTGTCGACCGGTACCGCGGGGGTGCGGAACAGGTCGGTCGGCCCCAGGCCCAGGGCCTCGCGGGCCCGGGTGGTGAGGCCGCGACCGATGATGAGGTTGATGCGCCCGCCCGCGCGCACTTCATCCAGCAACACCTCGGATTTGAGTTCGAACTCGCTCAGCACCTCGCCGGATTCGGACAGGATCTTGCCCTCGTAGGGGCGAACTTCGATGACGTCGCCCATGCCGAGCCTGTCCACCGGCGCCTCGAACACCAGGGCGCCGGCATCTTCCATGGTGTTGTAGAAAATCGGCGCCACCTTGCTGCCGATACAAATGCCGCCGCTGCGCTTGTTGGGTACCCCGGGGACGTCGTCACCGAAGAACCACAGCACCGAGTTGGTGGCGGATTTGCGCGAGGAACCGGTGCCGACCACGTCGCCGACGAAGGCGACCGGCAGGCCCCTGGCCTTGAGGTCGGCGATCTGCTGCATTGGGCCGGTGACGCCGTGCTCCGCCGGTTGCAGGCCGTCGCGGGTCATTTTGTACATGGCCAGCGCGTGCAGGGGGATATCCGGGCGCGACCAGGCGTCGGGGGCGGGGGACAGGTCATCGGTATTGGTTTCGCCGGTAACCTTGAATACGGCCAGCTTGATGGACTGGGCCACCGCCGGGCGGCTGGTGAACCATTCCCCATCCGCCCAGGATTGCATCAGCGACTTCGCGTTTTCATTGCCGCCAGAGGCAAGCTCCGCAACGTCGTGAAAGGCCTCGAATACCAGCAGGGTGTGCTTGAGTTCAGCAGCCGCGGCGGCGCCCAGCGCCTTGTCGGTCAACAGGGATACCAGGGTCTCGATGTTGTAGCCGCCGTGCATCTTGCCCAGCAACTCCACCGCCTTTGCAGGCGTGATCAGGGGGCAAGTGGTCTCGCTCTTGGCAAGCGCGGACAAAAAACCCGCCTTCACGTAAGCTGCCTCGTCCACCCCCGGCGGCACCCGGTTGCTGATCAGGTCGAGCAGGTAGTCTGCCTCACCGGCGGGAGGGTTCTTCAGCAGTTCTACCAGTGCGGCTACCTGCTCCGCATTGAGCGGTTTCGGCGGTATATTCAGGCTGGCGCGTTCCGCCACGTGTTCGCGATATGCTTCAAGCACGATAGAGCTCCTTTGCGTTGACTGGATCGCCCCGGCGCTGCTGCGCGGGTCGATAGCGGTGTGACAGGAAATCGGAGCGCGAGTATAGCCCAGGCGGGCAGCAAGATAAATTCGCCGGCTGCTTATAACGTGCATTCACCCGGGTGATACCGTAAACTTCAGGCGTCATCCCCGCTGCGAAAACCCCGCCAGAAATGCCCGATAAACCCCTGAAAACACCGTGTATCGGTGTCTGCTCCACCGGCATCGGCGACTCGGTCTGCCGCGGCTGCAAGCGCTTTGCGCATGAGGTGATCGACTGGAACAGCTACTCCCCCCAGCAGAAGGCCGTGGTCGACAGGCGCCTGGGTAACTTCCTCTCCCAGTGCGTCAGTAACAAGCTGCGGGTGACCGACAGGGCCCTGCTGCAGTGGCAGCTGCAGGTGCAGCAACTGGCTTACCCGGCGCACCACGACGAGTACTGCTGGGTATACAGCCTGATGAAGGCC
>JBFZEF010000383.1:0-5676 GCA_041307045.1 Halioglobus sp. | reverse complement strand
AACAGCGTCTCTGCCGGCTGGGTCACCCGGTGCAGTTCAGCGATTTCAGCCATCATGTCCTGGTCGATCGCCAGGCGCCCGGCGGTATCGACGATCAGCACATCGCTGAACTGGATCTTCGCATGTTCGATGGCCGCCAGGACGATCGCCACCGGCTTCTGTCCGACGTCACTGGCAAAGAAATCCACCCCTACTTCCGCCGCCAGGGTTTCCAGCTGCTTTATCGCCGCGGGCCGGTAGACATCGGCGCTGACCACGGTCACCTTCTTCCTGTCGCGCTCCTTGAGCAGCTTCGCCAGCTTGGCCACGGTGGTGGTTTTTCCCGCGCCCTGCAGGCCCGCCATCAAAATCACAGCAGGGGGCTTCACCGCGAGATCAAGCCCCTCGTTCGCCGCACCCATGACGGTTTCCAGCTCATTCTGGACGATGCGCAGGAAGGCCTGGCCCGGGCTCAGGCTCTTCATGACTTCCTGGCCGAGGGCGCGCTGCTTGATGGCCTCGACGAAATCCTTGACCACCGGCAGCGCCACGTCCGCCTCCAGCAGCGCCATACGCACCTCGCGCAGGGTATCCTGGATATTTTCTTCGCTCAGGCGAGCCTTGCCGGATATACCGCGCAGGCTCTGGGACAGGCGATCACTGAGGCTCTCAAACATGGCAAATCTCTCGGGAAAAATCGTCGCTATTGATTACGAGGGGACAAATGGGTACAAAGGGCCGAAGTATACTTCAGCCGGGGCTAACACCCAAGCCAATGCCTGTCACGATTCTCGCCCCCGCTGCCGCGCTGCTGTACCTGGCCGCCACGGCCCTGCAACTGCTGCATATCTTCCAGCAGCGCCAGCAGGTCAACCACGCCTTTCTCGGCTTGTCGTTGGTGGCGCTGCTGTGCCATGTCGGCGTCGTGTGGTACAGCGTATTCGAGGGTGACGGCGTGGGGCTGGGCTTTTACCAGGTGTCCGCGCTGATTTTCCTGGCGATCAATATCGTCTGCCTCGCGTCCCTTGCCCGTCGCCCGCTGCAAAACCTGCTGGTGGTTCTGTTCCCCCTGTCCGCCATGTCGGTGCTGGTGGCCGCCTATGCCCCCGAAACCGCGCGCATCCGCACCGATCTTCCCGCGGGTATACTGCTGCATATCGGCAGCTCCATTCTCGCCTACGCGGTGTTGACGCTGGCGGCGGCCCAGGCCGCGCTGCTCGCCGCCCAGGACCACCAGCTGAAGCAACGCCACACGCGTGGCCTGGTGCAGATACTGCCGCCCCTGCAACTGATGGAGAAGATGCTGTTCGAATTACTGTGGGTTGGCGAGATCCTGCTCACCGTCGCGATAACTTCGGGGTTTGTTTTCCTCGATGATATTTTTGCCCAGCACCTGGTACACAAAACCGTGCTGACGCTGGGGTCCTGGTTGCTGCTTGCGGTACTGCTGTGGGGCCACTACCAGCTGGGCTGGCGCAGCAAGACCGCGGTGCGCCTGACCCTGAGCGGTTTCGCTTTGCTGGTACTGGCTTTTTTCGGCACCAAGCTGGTGCTGGAACTGGTGCTGGGCCGCAGCTGATCGGGACTGAACCATGACCCTTGTGACGCTGCCTGACCACCACAAAGCGGCATGCGACAAACCTTGCCCTCGCTGCGGTTTTTCTCCAAGATAGGCGGCCAACGGATAGCAAAGGTTTAACTCCGCTTTGAACGAAGCCTCGATCGGCCTGCTTTTCTCGGTTCTCGCTGCCCTACTTGTACTTTCCGCCTTCTTCTCCGGTTCGGAAACGGCGATGATGTCGCTCAACCGCTACCGGTTGAAACACCTGCAGAAAAGCAGGCACCATGGCGCCATGCGCGCCAGCAGACTACTGGAGCGTCCGGAGCGGCTCATCGGCCTGATCCTGATCGGCAACAACCTGGTCAATATTCTCGCTTCGGCGATTGCAACCGTTATCGCCATTCGCCTGTGGGGCGATGCCGGCATCCTGGTTGCCACCGTGGCCCTCACCCTGGTGGTGCTGATCTTCGGCGAGATTACCCCGAAGACCATTGCTGCCCTGCACCCTGAAGCCGTAGCCTTTCCCGCCTCACTGATTCTAGTGCCATTGCTTACGCTGCTGTATCCGCTGGTATGGCTGGTGAGCCGTATTACCAACGGACTGCTACGGCTGTTGCGCGTTGACGCCGAGGGCAAGGGCGGCGAACAACTCTCGAAAGAGGAACTGCGCACCCTGGTGGCCGAGGGCGGCGCGCTGATTCCCAGCCGGCGACGGCATATGCTGTTAAACCTGCTGGCGCTGGAGGAGGTCTCAGTCAACGACATCCTGGTGCCGCGCAGCGAGGTCTATGGTATCGACCTGGATGACAGCGACGACGACATCCTGCGCGCTATCCAGAGCAGCTCGCACACCCGCCTCCCGGTATGGCGCGATGACATCAACAATATCGTCGGCGTACTGCACCTGCGCAATATCAGCAAGGTCATCGATCGGCAGGGACTGGATCGCGCCGCCCTGGAGCGCGAGATGGAGGCGCCCTACTTCATTCCGGAAAGCACACCCCTGAACACCCAGCTGATGAACTTCCAGCAACACAAACACCGCCTGGCCGTGGTGGTGGATGAATACGGCGAGGTGATGGGGCTGGTGGCGATGGAGGATATCCTGGAGGAGATCGTCGGCGAATTTACCTCCAACCTGAACGACAGTGTGGATAATATTTTCCCCCAGCGGGACGGCAGCTTCATTATTTCCGGCACAGCCAGCATCCGCGACATCAACAAGGCCCAGCAGTGGGATCTGCCCACCGACGGGCCCAAAACCCTCAGCGGGCTGATCCTGGAAAACCTGGAATCTTTCCCGGATGCGAACGCAGGGCTGGCCATCGGGCGCTACCAACTGGAAATCCTCGAGTTGGAAGGGAATGTGGTGCGTTCAGTGCAGGTAAGAATTGCGGAAGAATCCGCCGCCGCCTAGCGCGGTTTGATGGTGAAAGACGCTTCCCGGCGTTCGCTCGCACACTGCAGTATCTCGCGCTTGCGCTGGGCGCTGGCCATCCACCAGTCGGTCACCTCGTCGGCGCTGCGAAAGCAGCCCTGGCAGATACCCTGCTCGTCCAGCACACACACCGAGATACACGGCGACTGCGGTTCAGGCTCGCTCATTCCTGCTCCCGCAGGTCCGCGCTGAAACGGCAGGCGTTGCCCATGTAGTGGTCAGCGTTGTGCATCAGCGCCAACCGCTGCTCTTCCGAGAGATGTGTCTTTATTTTGGCAGGTGAGCCCAGCACCAGGGAGCCATCGGGGATTACCATGCCCTCGGTGACCAGGGCGTTGGCGCCGATCAGGCAACCCTTGCCCACCCTGGCGCCATTGAGCACCACCGCGTTGATACCCACCAGGGAGCCGTCGCCGATGGTGCATCCGTGCAACATGGCGCAGTGGCCCACCGTCACGTTTTTGCCAACCACCATGGGAAAGCCGGGATCGGCGTGCAGCACGGTGCCGTCCTGGATATTGCTGCCGGCCCCCACCTCGATGCGCTCCGCGTCCCCGCGCAGCACGCAGGAGAACCACACGCTGCAGTTTTCGTGCAGGGTCACGTCGCCGATGACCGCCGCGTTCGGGGCGATGAAGTGCCCCTCGCCTACCAGTCTGACCCGCTTGTCGCCCAGGCTGTATTTCATGGTGTTTGCTTCCAGTCCCGCTTCAAATCAAGCCCCGCATCGTAAGCCACGTTGGCCAGCTGCGCCAGCACCGCGGCGGTGACGCCCCAGATGTTGTCATCCCCCACCTGGTAATGCGGCACCATGCGGGTACGAACGCCGTCCGACATCGACTCGAGACGGAACACCTTGCGGTCGGCAAACACCTCCAGCGGCGCCATAAATACACTGTCAAACTCGCCGCTATCGACTACCAGGTCGAGCGCTGCAGGCACCCTCGCCACGCAGGGATGTACCTCGAAGCCGGAGCGGGTGATGAGGGGCGACAACTCGCCCAGTAGATGCACCAGCGCCTGCGCCAGGCCCACTTCTTCCTCCGTCTCCCGCAGGGCCGTCACCCAGGGGGTGGCGTCCCCCGGCTCGCGCTTGCCGCCAGGGAAGGCAATCTCGCCCGGGTGCAGCGGCAGGTGCAAGGCCCTGCGCCCGAGCAGCACCCGCGGCGCGCTCTCCTCGGTGAGGGCCACCAGCACCGCGGCCTCCAGCCGTTGGCCGAAGGGGCCATCCCAGTCCAGGCCCGACAGTGGCAGCTCCCGCTCCAGGCGCTGCAATAAACCATGCAGGGGCGCCATCAGCGCGGCAAATCCGTAACCATCTCGAGTACATGCCAGGCGGGTTCTTCATAGGGGTGCGCCGCCTTCATGGCCGCCACGGCGGCAGCGACGCAGGCGGCCTCGCACACCATTTCCACCCGGTACTCTGCCACGCTTGCCACCTCCCCCTGGCGGCCGACGGCCGGATGACTGCCCGCCAGCGGCCGGAACTGGCCCTGTCCCGCCACCTGCCAACAGCACTGGTCGTACAGGCCGATGCGCCCGGCACCGGCGGCGAACACCGCGGCCTTCACCTGTTCCAGCGCCGATTCGGGTACGTAGAAGCAGAGCATGTACACCGCTAGACGCCCCGTGCCTGCTGCGCGTAAAACCCGGCGGCGAACGCATCCAGCCGCCGCGCCACAATCGCCTCGCGTATGCCCGCCATATGCTGCTGGTAGAAGTGCAGGTTGTGGATGGTGTTGAGCTGGGAGCCGAGCATTTCATTGCACTTGTCGAGATGGTGCAGGTAGGACCGACTGAAGTTGCGGCAGGTGTAACAACCACAGCTGTCGTCCAGCGGCGCGGTATCGGCCTTGTAGCGGTTGTTGCGCAGCTTGAGCACACCCCGGGAGGTGAAGATATAGCCGTTGCGGGCGTTGCGGGTGGGCAGCACGCAATCGAACATGTCGATGCCCCGGCGCACAGCTTCCAGCAGGTCGGCCGGCGTGCCCACCCCCATCAGGTAGCGCGGTTGGTCCGGCGGCAGTTGCGGCTGCAGCGCATCCAGCACCCGCAGCATATCTTCCTTGGGCTCACCGACGGAGAGGCCGCCGATGGCGTAACCGTCAAAGCCGATGGCCTCCAGCCCCGCCAGCGATTCGCGGCGCAGCGCCGGGTACATACCGCCCTGCACGATACCGAACAGCGCGGCGCTATTGCCTGCATGGGCCGTCCTGCTGCGGGCCGCCCAGCGCAGGGACAGCTCCATCGAGGCGCGCGCCTCGGGCTCCGTCGCCGGGTAGGGCGTGCATTCGTCGAAGATCATGACGATATCGGCCCCCAGGCTACGCTGGATGGCCATGGAGGTTTCCGGGTCGAGAAAGACCTTGGCGCCATCGACCGGCGACTGGAATTTCACCCCCGCCTCCGAAATCTTGCGCATCTCGCCGAGGCTGAAGACCTGGAAGCCACCGGAGTCCGTGAGTATCGGCCCGTCCCAACCCATGAAACCGTGCAGGCCGCCGTGGGCCTCGATCACGTCGGTGCCCGGCCGCAGCCACAGGTGGAAAGTATTGCCCAGGATGATCTCGGCGCCGATCGCGCGGATATCCCGGGGCAGCATGCCTTTCACCGTGCCGTAGGTGCCCACCGGCATGAAGGCCGGGGTCTCGACCGTTCCACGTGGAAACAGCAGGCGCCCGCGCCGGGCCTGGCCGTC
>JBFZEF010000381.1:0-6316 GCA_041307045.1 Halioglobus sp. | reverse complement strand
TGCGCATCGACGGCGGCAACCGAGTCCTCGCAGTCCTGGATGGTGGTCAGCGCCGCCTCCAGCACCAGGTCCTTCACGCCGGCGGGGTCAGTGCTGCCGATCGGGCTGCCCGCGTCGATCTGGATCTCCAGGTGCAGTCCGTTGTGGCGCAGCAGGATGCCGGCGGGCGCATTGGGCTCGCCGCTGTAGCCGCGAAACTGCGCCGCGTCCGCGAGGCCGCTGATCCGGCCGTCCGCCAGCACCACCTGTAACCTGCCCGCCACCACGGTGTAGGAGCGGGCATCGCCGTGGTCACCGGTGGAAAGCGGGCAGTGGCGGTTGAGGAAATCCCGGGCATAGGCGATGACCTTCGCGCCGCGCACCGGGTTGTAGGGGCCGCTGCGGGTGGCGCCACCGTCCTCGGGGATGACATCGGTGCCATACAGGGCGTCGTAGAGGCTGCCCCAGCGCGCGTTGGCGGCATTCAGGGCGTAGCGGGCGTTCATCACCGGGACCACCAGCTGGGGCCCGGCGAGGGTTGCCACCTCCGGATCGACGTTCTCGGTGCTGATGGCGAAGTCCTCGCCCTCGGGCAGCAGGTAGCCGATCTCGCGCAGGAAAGCCTTGTAGGCGACCCGATCATAGCCCGCACCCGGGTTGGCGCGGTGCCAGGCGTCGATTTGTGCCTGCAGTTTATCCCGGGTGGCCAGCAGCTCGCGGTTGCGCGGCGCCAACTCGTTCACGATGGCCTCCAGCCCCTGCCAGAACTGTTGCGCGGTGACGCCGGTCCCGGGGGCGATGTCGGCTTCGAGGAGTTCGCATAATACCGGGGCGACCCGGAGGCCGCCGCGCTGGATACGCTCTGTCATGGTGCAGGTCCTTGTTGAAAATGTTCGGCTGGATACGACAAGCAAGCGAGTCTAGGGATGTGACCTTAATTTAGCCAATTTATCGTTTTTATCGTCGGCATAGGGAGTATGAATGTAGTGCCGGTGGCGCCTCAGGGGGTGGGGGCCTTGTCATCGAGTTCCCGAGCCGTATCTGCGATCAGTTTGCGCAGCCATTTGTTGGCGGGGTTGTGCTGCAACAGGGGGCTCCAGGCCATCTTCAATTCCAGCGGCGGAATGTCCAGCGGCGGGTCGCGCAACACCACCCTAGGATTGTTGCGCTTGAGCAGGGCCGCGCGGGTGGGCAGGGTGACGATCAGGTCGTTCTGCTCCGCCAGGGTCATGGCGGCCTGGTAGTGGCGGGTAAAGACCCGGATCTGGCGCTTCTTACCCAGTTTGTTCAGCGCCACGTCCACCCAACCCAGGCGCTGGACGTCGTCCGGGTTTACCCCGACGCCCACACCCATGCCGGTCTTGCTCACCCAGACGTGGTTGGCCTTGAGGTAGTTTTCCAGCGTGAAGTCCTGCAACACCGGGTTTTCCGGGCTGAGCACGCAGGTGAAGGTGTCGTTCCAGAGATGGATCTGGTGGAATGACTGGGGCATGGAGTCGAAGCGGTTGATCACCATGTCCACCTTGCCGCGCTCGACATCCAGGAAACTGACATCGCTGGGTGTCATGATGTCCAGGGTCAGCCCCGGCGCCAGCGTGCGCAGCTTGCCCAGCACGCCGGGAAACAGCGTGGATTCGGCATAGTCGCTGGCCATGATGCGGAATACCCGGTGGGCATTGCGGGCGTCGAACTCCGAGCGCGGCTGGACCGCCCGGTCGATGCTGGAAAGCACTTCCCTGACGATCGGCTCGAGCTCGAGCGCCCGCTCCGTGGGCGTCATGCCCTCGCTGGTCCGCACCAGCAGCGGGTCGTCGAACAGCTCGCGCAGGCGCCGCAGGCCGTTGCTCATGGCGGGCTGGGACAGGTTGAGCTGGTTTGCCGCCTGGGTGACATTGCGCTCGCGCAGCAGCGCGTCCAGGTAAACCAGCAGATTGAGGTCGATGCGATTGAGGTTCAGAGGCCAGCCCTATTCATTTAACGAATGGTCAAAACAGTCCCTATTGATTGGACAAATTATACCTTGCCTGTTGCCCCGGTCCACCGTAGTTTTAGCGGGCAAATACGCCCCCACCGACTGGAAATGAGCTATGACCGCGATCTCCACCCCCGACCTCAGCGATGCCCATCCGGAGGCCGCGGCCATCGAGCTGCAGTTTGCCAGTTATGGCCTCATCAGGCAGTTTGGCGGCCGCGCCGTGACGATCAAGTGCCATGAGGATAATTCGCTGGTCAAGCAGTGCGTGGCGGAGCCGGGTGAGGGGCGGGTGATCGTGGTGGATGGCGGTGGCTCCCTGCGCCGCGCCCTGCTGGGCGACATGCTGGCGCAGCAGGCGGCGGACAAGGGCTGGGCCGGCCTGGTCATCAACGGCGCGGTGCGCGACGTGGATGAAATTGGCGCGATGGCGATAGGGGTCCTCGCCCTGGGTCACTGCCCGCTGAAAACCGAAAAACTGGGCATGGGTCAGCGGGATGTTGCCGTTGCTTTCGGTGGCGTGGCCATTGCGCCCGGGGACTACATCTACGCTGACAACAATGGCGTGATCGTCAGCAAGCGCCCGCTGCTATAGCAGCCGCATCGACAAATCCAGCGCCTTGCAATCCTTGGTCAGGGCGCCGATGGAAATGAAATCCACCCCGGTCACGGCGATCGCCCGCAGGCGCTGCTCGGTGACGTTGCCGGAGGCTTCCAGCTCCGCCCGCTGCCCGCAGAGTTTGACCGCCCGGGCCATCAGCTCCAGTGAAAAATTGTCCAGCATGACGCGGTCGCAACCGGCGGCGAGGGCCTGCTCCAGTTCGTCCAGGTTCTCCACCTCCACTTCCACGGGCTTGCCCGGTGCATGCTGCCGGGCGGCCTGGACCGCCCGGGCAATGCCGCCCGCGGCGTGGATATGGTTTTCCTTGATCAGGAAGGCGTCGTACAGACCCATGCGGTGGTTGTAGCAGCCCCCGCAGCTGACGGCGTATTTCTGGGCGATTCGTAGCCCCGGTATGGTCTTGCGGGTATCCAGCAGCCTGACGCCGGTGCCCTCCACCAGGGCCGCGTAGCGCCGACAGGTGGTCGCGGTGCCGGACAGCAGTTGCAGGAAGTTGAGGGCGCAGCGCTCACCGGTCAGCAGGCCCCGCGCGCTGCCGCTGGCGGTGAACAGAACCTGACCCGCGACGATTCGCTCGCCGTCCGCGGCCTGCCAGGCCAGGGTGACTGCCGGGTCCAGCTCGGCAAATACCGCCTCGACCCAGGCGCTGCCGCAGAGCACGCCGTCCTCCCGGGTGATGACCCGGGCCGTGGCCTGAGCATCCAGGGGAATCAACGCAGCGCTGATATCACCACTGCCCACGTCCTCGGCCAGGGCCGCGCGTACGTTGGCCAGGATAGCGGCGGCACTGGGTTTGATGGTCGCGGGCGGTGGCAGGCTCATGGGATCGGTACGGGGTGGCCGGGGTGGCGATTGTAGCAGCTGCCAAAGCGGGGGTGTTAACCCCGCGAACCCGCCGCAGGGCAACCCGGGCAAAACTCGCATAGAATGGCGCATGGCGATAAATACCACAGGCGGTACGCTCACCCTGTCCGGGGGCTGGCTGCAGCAGGCCCGGCGCGTGCCGTCGCCGAATTTTGGCCCCAGGCCCGAGGGCTGCGCGCCGCGGCTGCTGGTCATCCACAATATTTCCCTGCCGCCGGGCCAGTACGGCGGCGACTGCATCGAGCGCCTCTTTACCAACTGCCTGGACTGGGATGAGCATCCGTATTTCAACGAAATTCGCGGCAGCCAGGTGTCGGCGCACCTGCTGATCCGGCGCGACGGCGAGTTGGTGCAGTTCGTGAATTTCTGCGACCGGGCCTGGCATGCGGGACAATCCTGTTTCGCCGGGCGGGAGAATTGCAACGATTTCAGTATCGGTATCGAGCTGGAGGGAACCGACGATGACGCTTACACTGGCCAGCAGTACGCGGCCCTGGCGGCGGTGACCCGGACCTTGCTGGCCCACTACGCCGAGATGGACCGTGACCGGATCGTCGGGCACAGCGACATCGCGCCGGAGCGGAAAACCGACCCGGGCCCGGCGTTTGACTGGAACAGGTACCGCGGCCTGCTGGCTGCTGCTAAGGAGAGGGGATGACGTTTCTCGCGATAATTATTGCCGTGGTGCTGCTGCAGGCGTGGGGCTCGGCGGATCGGACCCAGTATGATGGCTGGTTCACCGCCTGGCAGGCCCGCATCGCCGGCTGGAACCTCCCGGCGGGCGTCAGCCTGGCAGCGCAGGTGTTGCTGCCGGTCGTGCTGGCATTGCTGCTGTTGGGCCTGGTCGAGCCTATCCTGTTTGGCCTGCCGTGGATTGCGCTGGCGGCGCTGCTGTTGTTGTACTCGTTCGGACGGGGTGATTTCCAGGGCGCCATGGGGGGCTATCGCGGCCACGTCTACAGCGGCGACTTTGAGGCGGCTTACCTTGCGGCCTGCCAGGAGTTTGAGTGGGAGGATACCGCGGCGGTGCCCGATACGCCCCTGGGCGTTCACGCCCTCATCCAGCGAGCGTATCTCTACGAGGGTTTGCAGCGCTGGTTCTCGGTGCTGTTTTATTTTGTGCTGCTCGGGCCGGCGGGGGCTCTCGCCTACCGGCTGCTGCAACTCAGTCGTGGCGGTTGCCAGTCCGGGCTGGTGGCGCGCCTGTTGTTCCTGCTGGATTGGGTGCCCGGGCGCCTGCTGGCAGCGACGTTCACCCTGACGGGGGACTTCATCGCCAGCAGGGACAGTCTGTTGGCGGCGCTGGGGGATACCGGTGCGGACGCCAGCTCCGTGCTGTACACGGTCGGGGTCGCTGCACTGGGTCCCGATGCGGCCCTTGCCCCGGATGACGATGCGGCGACCGGCCCTGCCGCCGCGGCGCAGAACCGCGAATTCAACTCGCTGCTCTCGCGCAGCGCGGCCTGCTGGATCGTGGTGCTGTCGCTGCTGGTGCTGCTGCTGTAGAAACCCATCGGACGCAGTACTGATCTACTGCGGCGGCGTCCACCGCGCGCGCGATACGGCAATATTTCCGCGAGATGCTAAGCTTTTCCCCGGGGAGCCTGCGCCGAGGACTCGAGGAAATCACCTGCCATGCACCAAGCCCGTTGATGTCGACACCTGCCGATCCCGATTTGACCCTGCCCACGCTGGCGGTTGCTCCCCACAGCCGCGACAGCGCACCGCGGCTGCTCCTGACCATCATTTTCCATCCGGACACCGCCCGCATCGGGGAGACCGGCGAGCTGCCCTGCCCGGCCGGGTCACAGCCCTGGGTGCTGGGGCGCTACAGTCCCGCCTTCGGGCGGGGCGGCGCTGCCGCGCCGCTGGCTCCGCTGGATGAAGATCATGTCAGTCGGCGGGCCCTGGAAGTGGTCGTCGAGGGTGACAGTCTTGTCCTGAGCCGCCCTGAAGGGTCGAGCCGCTGTCGGGTCGGGGGCAGGGAACTGGAGGGGAGAGTGGTGCTTCCCCCCGAGCTGCTGCAGGCCGGCGTGGCCCTGCTGTTGTCACACAGCGTGGTGTTGCTGTTGCGACTGGCACCCCGTGCCGGGCCGGCGCTTTCCGCCGCTGTCAGCGGTACGGGCCTGTGCGGCAGCAGCGCGTACATGCACGAACTGCGGCGGCAGATCGCGGTGGTGGGCAGCAGCGGGCTGGACGTGCTGGTCCACGGCGAGACGGGAACCGGCAAGGAACTGGTGGCGGCGGCCATTCACCGGGAAAGCGGGCGCAGCGGCCCCCTGGTGAGCGTCAATATGGCGGCCATTACCCCAAGCCTCGCCGCCGCCGCCCTGTTTGGCAGTGCCCGCGGTGCCTACACCGGCGCCACGGGGGCGACCGCCGGCTTTTTCCGGCAGGCCCAGGGCGGCACCCTGTTTATGGATGAGATCGGTGATACGCCCCTGGAGGTACAACCCCAGTTGCTGCGCGCCCTGCAGGAGCGCGAGATACAGGCCGTTGGCGGGGCGGTGCAGCGGGTGGATGTCAGGGTGATATCTGCCACCGACGCCGCCCTTGACGGCGATGGCAGCGACTTCAAGGCCGCCCTGCGCCACCGGCTCGGGGCCTGCGAGATCGGGCTGCTGCCACTGCGCCAGCACCCGGAAGACATTGGCGAATTGCTGCTGCACTTCCTCGGCCGCAGCTGCCGGCAACACGCCCGCCCCGGCCTGCTGCCGCAGCAGGATACGCCGGCCCGGGAGATAGCGGCATGGGCCGAGTTGTTTCACAGCTTCCTGCTTTACCACTGGCCCGGCAATGTGCGCGAGCTGGCGAACTTTGCCGGGCAGGTGGTGGTCGCCGCTGAGGGCGGTATCGCGCTGCCGGATAATGTCCGGGTG
>JBFZEF010000380.1:0-2669 GCA_041307045.1 Halioglobus sp. | reverse complement strand
AGCGCGCTCTCCACCCCACTCGCGCCCGAGAGCAGGCGCACTGCCTCGGCCTGGTCCTCCCCCGTGCTGTGGCTGGAGCGGCCGGAGACCATGCTCTCGACCACGGCGCACAGAAACCCCGACAGGGCCGAGGACTGGATGTGCACCGCCATGCAGTGCTCGAAGAACCCGCTCCTGGCCGCCAGTTCAGCCCACATACCGGCACTGTCCGGCTTGCTGGCAATGCCGAATTGCTCCAGTTCCCGGCCAAAGCGATCGACCACCGCCGGCGCTGAAAGGGCGAAGCGCAGCAGCTTAACTGTGTTCAGCAGGCGCCGCCACAGGGGCAGGGGCGGAAACTCCTTGAGTTCCGGCACGAGGCGCCCACAAAGGGTTTGCGCGGTCTGTTCGGCACTCGAGCCGAGCACCGCCGCCGCCATCACCACGTTGCCGGTCAGGTTCAGGAATAAATGGCCGTAGGCCTGGGCGGTGATCTGCCAGCGCCGGTCGATGCGCGCCCGGGCGCCGACCGCGACCTGCATATACTGCAGGCCGTAATCGATGCCCCAGCCGGTAAACGAGCCGGTCAGGGGGCAGACGGCCCCAGGCATCATCTCGCTGATGTTGCTGATGGTCAGCACATCGTCCGGCCGCGGCAGCCGGGTATCGAACTCATTCAGGTCAGCCGGCAGCGTGGTGATAGGACGGGCCTGCAGCCAGAACAGCCTGCCGGCCCGGTCGATGGCCCACTCCAGGTCCAGCGGCTGGCCCTCGCGTGCGGCGGCGGCTCTTGCCTGGGCGGCAATGGCGCTTATCTCGCTGTCGGTCAGCAGCGCTAGCGCGCCCACCAGCTGGCGGCGCACGATGCTGCCGCTGCTATGCACGGCATAGTGATCCGGGGTGGCCTCACCGCTGACCAGTGCCTCGCCCAGCCCCGCGACCGCGTCGATAAGCAGCAGGTCGCGCCGAGCGCTCACGGGGTCCGCGGTAAACACCACGCCGGCCACCCTGGCGTCCACCATGCACTGGACCACGACATTCATCGCCGCCTCACCGCCCTGCGCCTGTTCCAGCTGGTAGCGCCGGGCGCGTTCACTCCCGGCGGACGCGACGCAGTGATCGATCGCCCGCTGCAGCGCCTGAAGCCCTGCCACATTCAGCACCGTGTCGTACTGGCCGGCAAAGGATGCGTCGCTGCCGTCCTCGCCAAGTGCGGAGGAGCGAACGGCCACCTTCCCGCCGCCCAGTGCGCGCAAGTGCTGTTCCAGCTCCGGCAGCGGTACGTCGCTGCGGGCGTTGCGAATAACAAACGCCGCTGGCACCGGCAGCCCCATGGCAAGCAGGCGCGACAGGCCGTAGGCCTTGCCACCCATACTGGTATCCGTGACCTGGTGCAGCGGGACAATCTCGGTGGTCACAGTGCCTGGCTCCCGAAGCGATATTTAATATTGATCAGCTGCATGCAATTCTAATGCTGCCGCCATCGGGTTCGCCGCAGTGCCACTGCCCGAAAACAGCTGGGCATTGGGCAAAATGGCCTCCAGCGCGCCCCGGGCCGCAGGATCAAGCTCACGCCACTGCCTGCACAGCTCGCGCCACACCCTGACCTGGAAGGTTTTGGCGACCGAGCGAAACGGGTGGCCCAGTAATTCGCCGTCATAGAGCGCTCTCCCCCGGTTGAAGGCGGCCTCGTTGAACAGGGTCTCCCCGGCGGCCCGGGCCCGCAGGTAGGCGCGCTCGTTCTGCGCCATCAGGGGCGCGAACGTCTGCATCACAATTGCAAGCAGCGGCCGCAGCGCCGGCGACAGCGTCAGTGCGCCGCTGCTGCCGCGGTGCCTGCCATCGCGGATAGCCAGCAGCCAGCGATAGGTCAGGGGCGCCAATTGCTGCAGCCTGGCGGCGGTGGTGGGATCGATCAGGTTCATGCTCAGCTCGCCGTAGGCGCTGGCATCGGCCGCGGTAAAGCGCCCGCCCAGCAGGTAGGGCTGCACTGCGAGCAGCTGCTCCATGGCATCGAGGTAGCGCTGCCAGCTCTCCTCCAGCAGGTCATGGGTGGGTGGAAACCCGGGCCGCGCCGGGGGCACTCGCAACGGCTCCACGTCTGCGCAGTAGCCCGCGGGCGCGACACTGAACAGGTAGGGGCAGCGTCGCACCTGGCGGCGGGGCAGGTCGACCCGCAGCCGGGATGAAAACGGCGGAGGTAGTAACCGCGCCATCTCCCGGCCTGTGACCTCGCCCATGACGTTGTCCAGCGCGGAGCAGACCCAGCGCTGGTGATGCACCAGGTACAGGCCGTATTCATCAAACGCCTCGTCGATCAGCCTCGCAACAAAGCCGGTCAGCGGATCCTGGGGATAAAAAGGCGGTACCACTGACGGCTGCTCATCGTCAAGCCAATGGGCGATGGCGGAGGAATCGTAGTGAAACTCCCTGCCGTTCGCGATCAGATAGGGCACGGAGGGGTATTCATCCAGTGGGTCCATCGCGGGGTAGCGCAGCACCGCGTGTCGGCGGCGGGCGCGGGCCAGGCGCAGGGCGGCCAGGATGTTCTCCTGGCGGCCACCGTCACGGGGCAGGCGGCGAAAATAAGCGCCAAGGTAATTCAGCAGGGCCTCCAGTTTCAACAGGAAGGGCGACGCCTCGACGCCCCTTACGTCCAGTTTCATCAAATGAAGCGGCCACCCCTCTCC
>JBFZEF010000372.1:0-6855 GCA_041307045.1 Halioglobus sp. | reverse complement strand
GGCGGGCCTGGGTATGATCCCGCGTGACTGGAGGAAAGCCGCGGCGCCAGTGCCACTTTTGCCGGCGGCCCCATCGAAGCGAATCAGGTAGAAATTAGCCTGGCTGGGGATCACCTCAACTCCCAGCGCCGCCAGGCGCGCGCTCAGGTGGTCCCGCCAGAAGGCGTTTTCTTTTCGAACCGACAGCATGTAGTCACGGTCGCGCACCGCTGCAACTGCGGCAGCAAGCGCCGGACCGTTGGTGTTGAAGGGCGTGCGTATGCGTTGCACCACATCAACGACGCCGACGGGGCAGTAGGCCCAGCCAATGCGCAGGGCGGGCAAACCGTAGATCTTGGAAAACGTGCGGGTCATCACCACGTTGTCGTATTCATCGACCAGATCCGACCCATCAGAATAATCCGCCGCCGTGACATACTCTGCGTAGGCGTCATCGATGAGGAACAGGCAATGACCGGGCAGCCCCGCGTGCAGGCGCCGCAACTCGGTGCCGGAGATATAAGTGCCGGTCGGGTTATTGGGATTGGCGATGGTACAGAAGCGGGTTCGCTCGGTTACTCGGGCCAGCATTGCATCTACATCCACCCGGTTATCTTTCTCGGCAGCGATAACCAGGTCCGCGCCCTGGGCAATACAGTGGATATTGCTCATCACAAATCCGTTGGCACTGAGCAGCGCCTCGTGGCCATAGCCAACATAGCCCCGCACCATGAGCTGGATCAGTTCATCGGAGCCGTTACCACAGACAATGCGATCCGGGTCCAGTCCATGCATTTCGCCTATCGCCTCGCGCAATGCACGCTGGGAGCCGTCGGGGTAGCGATTCAACGCTCCCGCGGCCTCCATGTAGGCCTGGATGGCAAGCGGCGAAGGACCCTGGGAGGATTCATTGGAGGACAGCTTTATCGGCTGGCTGACCCCATCGAGACTGCTGCGGCCCTGTGCGTACGGGGCCAGTCGCAAAACCCCCGGGCGCGCCTCCAGGCCGCTCACTGGCAAACCTGTTTGCGATTCTGCGGCATCATCAGAAACGGCCAGGGCGGCGGGAAAAACTCGGTCAGCCTGACTTCGATGATGCAGGGTCGCCGCTCTGCAAACGCACTGCGCAGCGCAATGCGCAGGGTATCGGGGTCGCTGGCGAGAAATCCCGCCGCGCCAAAACTCTCTGCCAGCTTGACGAAATCCGGGTTGTGCAGGTCCGAACAGATGACACGGCCGTCAAACCACTCCTTTTGCTGGCGCTGGACATTGGTGTAGCGGTTATCATTGAAAATGATCGTCACCAGCGGCAGCTGGTACTGCACTGCGGTGCACAACTCCTGGATATTGAACATGATGCCGCCGTCGCCGCTGACCTGCACCACCTTGCGGTCCATATTTCCCGCCATCACCCCCAGCGCGGTCGCATAGCCGTAACCCAGTGTGCCCTGGTAACCGGCGCTGATGTGCTGGCGCGGTTTGTACACCGGGAATCCATACCAGGACACAAAACCGACCTGGGTCACCTCATCAACAAAGATCCCATCCCGTGGCAACTCCTCCCGGATCACGTCGAGGTAGGCCATCTGCGGCCCTACCTTTTGGCGCAACTGCGCCTCCACGTCCTTGCGCAGGGCCACCAATTCCCGCTCCCTGGATGGCGCCCGGTGTCCCGCCTTTGCCAACCCCGCGCCGATCGCCGCCAGCACGGCTGCCGAGTCGCCGACAATCCCCAGTTCCGGCTTGCAGATACGCTCCAGTTGTACCGGGTCTATGTCCACCCGGATGAGTTTCAGGTCCTCATCCTTGCCCCACATGACCAGCGGCCAGTGCAGGCGCGTGCCAATCGCCAGCACGACATCCGCCTCACCCCACAGTGTATGACCCATGGGAAAATTGGCGCTCAGGTAATGTTCATCAGACACAATGCCCTTACCGGCGCGAAATGACACCACCGGCGCCTGCAGTGCCTCAGCCACCTGCAACACCTCGGCAGCTGCTTCCATTGCGCCCGAACCCACATAGATCAGCGGCTTTTTCGCAGTGCGCAACAAGGTCACGGCCGTGGCCATCAGGTTTTCGTCAACCGGCGGCAGCGGATAGGCATTGACTGCAGGCAGCAATTCCACCTTCGCCTGAAGACCCATGATGTCCATCGGCATTTCCACTTCTACCGGGCGCGGACTGCCGGTGATCAGCTGCCTGAAGGCCTCGCGAATAGTGTCCGGGGCAAGGCTGGGATGATCGATACGCGCCGCCCACTTGGTGATATGACGAATCATCCCGAGCTGGTCATCAATCTCATGCAAGTCGCCATAGCCCTTGCCGATAGCGCTGGAGGGAATCTGCCCGGAGACACACAACACCGGGGCGTAATTGGCCCAGGCTGTGCAAAGCGCACCGCTGGAATTGAGCAGGCCCGGCCCAGGTACCACACAATAGGTGCCTACTTTTCCGGTGGAGCGGGCATACCCGTACGCCATGTAGGCGCAACCCTGCTCATGGCGGGAATGGATGAGGCGAATGCCACCTCCCTCCTTGTACATGGCGTCAAACAGGAAATCCAGCTGGCCGCCGGGTAATCCAAATACCGTATCCACCCCATTCAGGCGCAGGGACTTGATGATGGCCTCTGCACCGGTCATGACAGTCATCTAGCGCACCTCCATGTTAGCCGCGAGTTGCTTTCTGGCGTGACGGCGCCGGTACCGAATCAGGAAGAAAGGGAAGCACAGGAAGTACACCCAGACCATCGGGTTTGCCAGGGCCTTGCCAAGTGCAGACAGTACGTCATTGGGGCTGATATACACCCTGCTCTGCATGGACTGGCTCTCATGGCTATGCACGATAAGGTGATCTTTCTTGTATTCGAACCTGCCAAATTCGAAATCGATATCGGCCAACTTGCTCTTTACTTTCATACGGCTAACTCTTCTTCAGCCGGCCGGTCTGCTGGGCATACTCAATGCGCTTCTCCAGCAATTTGCCAATATCCTCCGGCTCGTACCCGTGGGGCGGCGTGAACTGCCCGCGAGCGTAGAGGTCATCGAACACTTCCTTGCAGATGGAGATCTTCTCCACCAGCGCCCGCGGTGGCTTGCCCGACGGGAACCGGTTGGGCGGGTAGATGGGATTGGTATACATTTCCCGGAAGCCCTCGGTGCGCACATCGATCCAGCAGTTGTGGTTGGTTCGGGTGCGATAGTGGCGCAGCGCCTCGATGTCGATGGTGACAGACAGCACCTGCTCCGACGGGTAAGGCGCTTCGCGCAGCACCATACCGGTGTAGTCGATGGCAAAGGAATGGCCGGGACAGAAGGCCTTGGGGTAGTAGTCATAATTCACACTGCCCCAATTCGCGCCGAGCAGGTAGCACATATTGTCATGGGCCCGGGTGCGGCGAGTGAACTTCCAGAAGTCCCAGGGTTCGGACACACCCTCCACTTCCTGGATAGCGCCGGGATGGCAAATGACTTCCGCGCCATTATAGCCAAGGGCCCGCGACACCTCCGGGGTGCAGCCGTCGTGACAGGTCATGGTGCCGAGTTTGCCGATTTCCGTATCGATCACCGGGAATAGGTCCTTGATACCACCGCCAAAATGCTTTGTGTACTCGTCAAAAATATCGTGGGGGCTGGTGCCCAGGCCCAGCGAGGCGTTGATATGCCACTTGTGGTACTTGAGTACCACCTCGCCAGTGGGCCCTACTATGAAGTTGGTGTTGAACCAGCGATCGGGAAACTCCTTGACCTGCTCCACCACACCGCCACCACAGATGTAGAGCCCATACTGCTTTGCGATCTCTCCCAGCTGGTCAATCTCCGGGCCAGGTATCGTGACCGCCTTCTTCATCTGGTCCTCGATCTTGCTCTCGCCCTTGCCCGGGGTACCCACACCCTGCATGAAATACTCGGGCAATATCACCAGGCGCACAGGAACTTCCCAGAAATAGCCAACGCCGAAATGAATCAGGTTAATCACCCGGTCAAGGTTTTTCTGGATGCCCTCCCGGTCCTCGACAACCGTGACTTCCGGTTGCACGATCAACGCGGTATAGGGCTCTATTCTGTTTCTCATACTGTGTACCTGGGGTTGCAACTCATTGTAGTAACAGGGGGCCGTGGAATAACTTTAAGGTGGTAACTCCGCAGCGTGGCTTTTCGACAAAAAACATCGCCCTAGAAATCAAAGTCATCGTCGTCATCAATTCCACCCATATCGCGCAGTATCTCCCTCGCGGCAATGGTACCCATGCCGGAAATGCCTCCACCCGGGTGGCACGATGGGCCGGTCATGTAAAACTTTTTCAGCGGGCCACGGTACTGCGAATAATTGGGGAACGGGCGGAAGGCGCCCATCTGCGCAAGAGTGCGCTCACCGCCGGTGGTCACCCCCCGGTAGAAACAGAGGTTGGCGCGGGCCAGGCTCGGTCCGGTCTCTACATACTCGGCCAGGATATTGTCATCACCCATATTCGTGGTGTAGTTGCGCAACTGCTTCAGCAACACCTTGCGGCAGTAATCGGGACCGATCACCTCCCAATCTTCACCACTGGCCAGGTCCACCGGTACGAAAGTGTCCATGATCAGGGTGTGCTTGCCCGCTGGAGCCCGGCTGGGATCCATGGTGGTCCAGGCCGCCGTCCACAGGAAAGGATCCGTGGGCGCCAGACCACCCGCTATCTCCAGGTACTGCCTGTCGATATCGGCCATATTGCCGAAGATGCGCTGGAACGCGGTCTTGTTGATATCCGCATGACCCTTGAACGCAGGGGCTTCATTGAGCGCATAGTGGACGCGCGTTGCGGTTATATCGCCAAACTTGAAGCGCCGCACCATATCCTTGAAGCCGGGGGGAAGTTCAGCATCGTCGAACCCCGTCAGGTACGTCTGGTAGGGATCAAGTGAGCTGACCACCGCCTGGCTGGCAAAAATTTCCTCGCCGCCTTCCAGCCGAATACCGCGAGCCTCGCCTTTTACAACAATGAACTTGCTGACGGTGGCGCCTGTCATCACGGTGCTGCCATTGGCTTCGATATAGCGCCGCATACTCTCGGACAGCATGCCGCTGCCACCCTGGGGGATTGACTGACCGAAGTAATGAATACTGGGAATCATCACGTAGAATCCCTGGGCGGTACCAAGCTGATCGGGCAGGGTCTGTGGCGCCATCGCCCAGCCGAGGATAAAAGCCCGCACATGATCGTTCTCAAAATTCTCCAGGGTGAACTGGCGCGAACTGAGCTGGAAATCCCGCAGCCGCTTCATGCCTTCAGGATTGTTCTCAAGTCCCTGGAAAAGGTAGCTGGGCGGCGCCGGGGCGCTGAACATCCCCTTGATTACCCCGTCCTTGATTTCGCCGAATTCGTCATAGATCTCCCGGTAGCGCCGGGCATCGCGCTTTGAATACTCGGCGATGGTGTCGCAGGTTTTTTCCACGTCCTTGTAGACAATGATGCCGCCGCCTTCATATTTATTGGGGTGACCGGTGATCTGGTCTTCAGACCAGATATATTTCAGCCCATGCCGCTCCAGTTCCGGCTTCAATATCTGGAAATCCGGGTTGAGGTGAATCCATACGTGAGAAGAACCGAAAGGGTCGTGCTTGTAACCCGGCAGTGTCAATTCACGGGTCAGCACGCCCCCCCCTACCCACTCGTTGCGCTCGGTAACCAGCACCTTGCAGCCATTTTTTACCAACATCGCGGCGCAGATCAGGCCGTTATGACCGGCGCCGGCAATGACCACGTCGTAATCAGCCATTATGAACACCTCAATAAAGGTGCATTATTAATCCCATTATTAAAATTTGCAACCGGCTGTGGCGAAATTTGCGAAATGAGCTGATAACGGGACCATTTCAGATAGATATCAGCAGTTTGGGGATGAGATTCTGAGCCAGCAGGCTCGCCTATCCAGCTATGAATATCTGAGTAGTTTCTATTTAATACCATTATAATGTTAAGTATACTGCTATGCCTGCTCCGAAAACATAATGGAACATATATATGCCCGTCAAAAAATCCACGCGCGGCCAGGTCACCGCCGTGGTAGACATCCTGGGTTATCGCATAGCTGCCGGACAGTATCGCGAAGGCGCAACCCTGCCGATCGAGCAGGAATTGGCCGACAGCCTCGCCGTCGGCCGCAATGCGCTGCGTGAGGCGGTGAAAGTTTTATCTGGCAAGGGGTTGATCAGCACGGCTCCGCGCAGTGGCACCCGCATTCGGCAGCGGGAGGACTGGAACATGCTTGACCCGGATGTCCTGCGGTGGCATGCCGACCCGGACATCGCCACCGAAAAATTCATGCTCGATCTCATCGAAATGCGCCGAATCATCGAACCCAAGGCGGCAGAACTGGCTGCCGCCCGCGCTACCCGGGAGGACGTCGCGCGCATTATGTCTGCCTATGAAGCCATGGCAGCGAGCAAGAACAATGCAGAGCAACGAATTGAAGCGGATATTGAATTTCACGCCGCCGTACTGAAGGCCTCACACAACGAGGTTCTCAATCACTTTCGCTATGCAATCGCTACCTACCTGAAAGCCCACTCCCGCCTCGGCGAGAACGTTTCAGAGGCCGACAGCAGGCTGGACCTCGAACGGCACCAGAAAATTGCCTGGGCCATCGCGAGCGGAAAAGCCAAATCCGCCTATAGCCAGACGGTGGAAATGTTGAACCAAAATCGCAGCCACTTCGATCAGCTGGATCAGCCTGCATAGCCGGATCGGCTGGACTGGACCACGCGTGAATCGCAAGCTCTGATACCCACGGACATGTCCTCTTCCCCCGTACGCCAGTTCATCACCCTTGTGGTGCTTGCACTTGCCGCCACCCTGGCACCGGTATCCATCGACATACTGGCACCTTCTCT
>JBFZEF010000369.1:0-6979 GCA_041307045.1 Halioglobus sp. | reverse complement strand
CAGACCAGGCGCATGCGCAGCGGTGAAGCCCATTATATTGATCACCCGATGCTGGGCGTCATCATCAAGTTCACGCCGGTCACAGGGGAACAGCTGGCCTCCATTGCGGCGCAGGAGACCGCCGCACCGGGCGCAAATCAGCCGCGGTAATACTCCACCGCCAATGCCCGCAGCAGGCGCATGACAATAACCGTCTCGCGCTCGAGGATGTCGCGCATCAGCGCCAGGGTGATTGGTTCATCTCCCAGCCCGGCCGCAAGGTTCACTACCATGCACACCGAGGCGTAAGCGAGGTCCAACTCCCGCGCCAGCGCGGCCTCGGGCATACCGGTCATACCCACCACATCACAGCCGTCTGCCGCCATCCGCCGGATCTCGGCCGCGGTCTCCAGCCGTGGGCCCTGGGTGGCGCCGTAGACCGCACTGCGCTGGCAGGTGATGCCCTGTCTGTCCGCCACCGCCAGCAATGCCGTGCGCAGCTCGCGCTGGTAGGGCTCGGTGAAATCGATGTGCTGAAGTCGGCCGTTACCGCCCTCATCAAAGGTATGCGCCCTGCCCCAGGTGTAATCGATCAACTGGTCGGGTATCGCCAGTACCCCCGGTAGCATGGATGGCGAGATGCCGCCCACGGCATTGATGCTCACAATATCACTCACCCCCAGGGATCGGAGCGCCCAGATGTTGGCCCGATAGTTGACCAGGTGTGGCGGAACCACGGCCGGCCGGCCGTGGCGCTGCAGGAAGAACACGCGGCAGCCATCAAGAATGCCCTCGTCTATCGCCGCGGAGGGCAAACCAAACGGTGTCTGGGGAAGGTGCGATGCGACCTGCTCCAGTAACTCCATGGCACCGACACCGGTACCGCCGATGATACCGAGTTGCTTCATTTACTACTCTCCGGGAACCGCGGGTTCACCCCTGCAGTGGCTGTTCAGCTATCCACCAGGGCTCATCAGCACGGTCAAATCTGAAGTGGGCAAGCAATTTTTTAGACCGATTTTTCATTTGGGCGAATGCCACATGGTAAGCAACGAACATATAAATGGGATAACTCCTTGAAGTCAACTCTTCATACACCATGCAACTGTCTGATCTGCCTTGAAAACATTTATGCGAAAAATGAACGTAATTTGAAGTTCAATCCATATGCCAATTTCCCATAATGGACACGGGACCCAAGCATGTTATTTTGAATTGCCAAGAGGAATAATGAAGGCGATGAGTAAAATGAAGATGCAGCGCCCGATGGTGGGCAAGTGGTATAAGGACGCACAGATAGACGCCCTGTTCGAGGTTGTCGACTGGGATCCGGAGTCCCTATCGATAGAAATCCAGTACCTTGATGGCGAAGTGGCCGAGTTGGACCTGGACGCTTGGCGCGAGATGATGCCGCAGCGCGCAGCGGCGCCTGAGGACTGGCGTTCGGCCTTCGAGTTGGATGATGAGGATCTGGTGGACCCGGACCTCCCCTTCCACCCGGAAGAGTGGAACAGTCCGCTCAACTCGATTGAATCCGACGTCATGTACGGTGTAGAGGACTACTGAGCTCCACCGCGTCGCGATAAACCCCCTCGCCCCCTCGCAGGGCGGCCGCGCTGGCTGTTGTGCCGGCGCCCCGATACTGTATATAATCACAGCACCTGTATAAATAACCATGGTATCTGTGATGGAAAAGCTCACCTCGCGCCAACAGCAAGTGCTCGACCTCGTTCGCCAGCATATCGAGCAGACGGGCTACCCCCCCACGCGCGCCGACATCGCCCGGGAACTGGGGTTCAGGTCCGCGAATGCAGCGGAGGAACATCTCAAGGCGCTCGCCCGCAAGGGAGCCATCGAAATGATCGCCGGCGCCTCCCGCGGGATCCGCCTGCCGGAAAGCGCAGGTATTCCCATCGTGGGCAGGGTTGCGGCGGGTAATCCGGTGCTGGCGGAGCAGAATATCGAGGAGTACTGCGACCTGTCACCGAGCTTCTTCAAACCCCGGGCGGACTACTTCCTGGTGGTGCAGGGCGACAGCATGATCGAGGCGGGAATTCTCGACGGCGACCTGCTGGCGGTACACGGTACCCGGGTGGCCAGCAACGGGGATATCGTGGTTGCACGCCTAGAGGATGAAGTCACCGTCAAGCGCCTGCGCCGCACCGGGCAAAAGCATGTGGTGGAGCTGCTGCCGGAGAACCCCGACTTCAAACCTATCCGGGTGGATTTACGCGAACAGGCCCTCACCATCGAGGGTATCAGTGTCGGCGTGCTGCGACGCGGCTAATGCAGCTGTCGCGGGGTGCCGCCGGTCGCAGCAGTTTCCTGCTCCGCCCGCTCGGCAATGGCGGCGGCCGCCTGGATACCGGCCTGGATCATCGCCCTGGCGACCTCAAGCCCATTATCCATCAGGTAGATGCGCGATTCCTCGGAGAAGCGTATCGACACCAGCGGTTCGGAGTCGGAATCCGCCCGTTGCAGGACGATTTCACCGTCTCCCAGATCGACAATCTCCAGCAGAGATGCAGGCATTCATATTACCCCTGGTTACTGAATGTGCCCCGCCATTCTAACAGGCTGCGAGTATTCGTCCAGCTGATCGCCGTCACGCTCGGAGCCCCTCAGGAGCGCTTGCGACCACTACTTGCGCCAGCGCCGCCGGCTTGTTCTACCTGCCACTTGCCATTGCGATAAAAGGCCTTCCAGCCCGTGGCCTTGCCATCGACTTCAGTCATTACGTACTGCTCTTTGCTCTTGCGACTGAAGCGGACCTGCGCCCGGTTTTTGTCCGGGTCTGTGCGGGGGGCGCTGAACAGGAAATCATATTTGGGATCGATTGCATCCCTGTGGGCCAGCAGTTCATCGACAAAGGGCGCCCGGGTTTCGCGATTGCGGGGAAACTGGCTGGCCGCCAGGAAGAGGCCCGCAGCACCATCGCGCAGAATATAGTGATCCTCCACTTTCTCGCAGGCCAGCTCCGGCATCGGCACCGGATCCATCTTGGGAGGCGCTGCCTCGCCGTTGCGGAGGAGTTTGCGGGTGTTCTTGCAGGCTTCGGAAGTACAGCCGAAGTACTTGCCAAAGCGGCCTGTCTTGAGCTGCATGTCGGCACCGCACTTGTCGCACTCGATTATCGGCCCGTCGTAGCCCTTGATCTTGAATTTTCCCGATTCCACTTCGAAGCCCGGGCAGTCCGGGCCATTGCCACACACATGTAACTTGCGCGACTCGTCGACCAGATAGCTGTCCATCGCGGTTCCGCACAATTTGCAGCGGTGCCTGGTGCGCAACAGCCGCGACTCGGCCTCATCGTCCGCATCCTCGCGTATGGCCTCGTCGCCGCGGGTCAGGTTGATGGTCTGTTTGCAGCGTTCCTTCGGCGGCAGGGCGTAGCCGGAGCAACCCAGGAACACGCCGGTACTCGCGGTGCGAATCTGCATGGGGCGACCACACTTGCTGCAGGGGATATCCGTCATGGTGGGCTCGTTGGGCTGCATTCCCAGCGGCTCCGGCTCACCTGCCTGTTCCAGCAACGTGCTGAACTCCGCATAGAAGTCATTCAGTAGCTCGCGCCAATCCAGTTTGCCCTGGGCAACCTCGTCCAGGTGCGCTTCCATCGATGCGGTGAAGCCGTAGTCGAGCAGCTCGGCAAAGCTCTTCTGCAGGCGCTGGGTGACGATTTCGCCCATTTTTTCCGCGTAGAAGCGCTTGTTTTCCTGCCTTACGTAGCCACGCTCCTGGATGGTGGAGATAATGGAAGCGTAAGTGGAGGGGCGACCGATTCCACGTTTTTCCAGTTCGCGCACCAGGCTGGCCTCGCCGTAACGGGGTGCCGGCTTGGTGAAATGTTGCACCGGGTCAAGCTTGGCCAGGGCCAGCGCATCCCCTTCTTTCATATCCGGCAGTACCGTGTCCTCGCCCTTGCGGCCGGCGGGCACCTGGATCCGGGTAAAACCGTCAAATTTGACGATCCGGCCCCTGGCATTGAGCTGGTAATCGCCCGCAGTGACGGTGACGATGGTCGATATATATTCCGCATCGGGCATCTGGCAGGCGACAAACTGGCGCCAGATCAGCTCGTAAAGCCGCTCGGCGTCACGATCCATATCCTTGAGCGCGGACTGAAGCACATTGACATCGGAGGGTCGAATGGCCTCATGAGCCTCCTGCGCGCCCTCTTTCGCCGAGTACTGGCGCGGCTGCGGCGGCAGGTAGGACTTGGGGAAATTCGCGCCGATGTAATCGCGACAGGCTGCGACCGCCTCCGCGCTGAGATTGGTCGAGTCGGTGCGCATATAAGTGATATAGCCCGCCTCGTAGAGGCGCTGGGCCATCATCATGGTCTTCTTCACCCCGAAGCCGAGTCGGGTGCTCGCCGCCTGCTGCAGCGTGGAAGTGATAAAAGGCGCCGCCGGCCTCGACCTGGTGGGCTTGTCCTCGCGCTGGCTCACCTGGTAGCTCAGCGCTTGAAGCTCCGAGGTTGCCGCCGTGGCGGCCGCCTCGTTGGTGGGGCTGAAGTTTTCGCCGCGATGTTTGCGCATCTGGAAGCGGACCGTGTCGCCCTGTTTGCTGACGAGGTCGGCATGTATCTCCCAGTACTCTTCCGGCACAAAAGCGTGAATTTCCCGCTCCCTTTCAACCACGAGGCGCACCGCCACGGACTGAACGCGACCCGCTGAGAGTCCGCGGGCAAGCTTCGCCCACAGCAGCGGCGACACCATGTAACCGACCACACGGTCAAGGAAACGCCGGGCCTGCTGGGCGTTTACCCTGTTCTGGTCGAGCTGTGCCGGGTGCTCAAATGCCTCGGTGATAGCCTTCTTGGTAATTTCATTGAACACCACGCGCTGGTAGCGTGATGCATCGCCGCCAATGGCCTCGCGCAGGTGCCAGGCGATGGCCTCACCCTCGCGATCAAGATCGGTCGCCAGATAGATGGCGTCGGCGTTGGCGGCCAGTTTCTGCAGTTCGCTGACCACCTTTTCCTTACCGGGGAGAATCTGGTAGTTGGCTTTCCAGCCGTCGGCGGGGTCTATGCCCATGCGCCGTATAAGTTGTTCCTGTGCTTTGACCTTTCTGTGTTCCACCTTCTTTTCGGGCGCCATCTTGCGAGTCCGGGCGGCCTGGGCCGCGCGATCCTTGCCATCTGCCGTGCCGCTGCCTGCGGTGGGCAGGTCGCGAATATGGCCGACACTGGACTTGACGATGAAATCGGGGCCGAGGTACTTGTTGATGGTCTTGGCTTTGGCCGGTGACTCAACGATGACGAGTGATTTACCCATAATTTCCTGTGGCGTATACCCATAGCAGGGTGTGGACTGAAGCGCCCGGCCCGCGAAAAGTTGGCATATATATGTCGCCTGCCCGCTGCGGTCAAGCGAAATCAGGCCAGTTCACTGCCGCAACTGGTCCGCCCAGGGCTCGAGCGCCTGCCGGATACGCTCCACTGCCTCGACCCCGCCAGACTCCCGCCAGTAGACGCCACAACTGCTCTCATCCGCACTTGCGGCCAATACCGGCACTGCCAGCGACAGCAACGGCGCAGGTACCACATTGCGACGCTCCAGACCCATCCAGCCGTCTGCTTCCAGCAGCCAGACCATTGCGGTTTCCCGCTTTGCCTTCGCCGGTGGCAGGCGCTTGCCGTAGTAGATGGTGTCCTGGGATGCCCGCTCGCGCCCGGCTGACGCGCTGCTATCGCGGCCCGGCACCCGCCTGAACTCGACGAACATTCCGTGCACTGCCGCGTACTCTCGCATCCTGGCAATTTCCCGCTGCTTCTTGCTCGGGATAAAATGCGACAAGGGCGCCAGGGCCACAGCGATTACAAAAGCGATAAGCAGGTAGGTCAAATTCGCGATTCCTGATTCAGGTCAACAACCGCCCCGCCCGCACATGCGATAGTGCCACGATACCGCGAGAGGTCGGGAATTGCCCGGGCGCGTTGCTTGGGCGTCATTCTATGCTATAACTGCCCTACGCTGGATGAGCAATACAAGGAGTGTCGTAATGTCTGATTATGTGAAAATCCTGGTCGCGATTGATCTGAGCGATGATTCCAACCGGCTCCTGCAGCGAGCCCGGGCCGTTGCCGCCAGCCCGGCGGCTGAATTGCATATCATTCACGTCATAGAACCCCTGAGCTTTGCCTACGGCGGCGATATTCCCATGGATTTTTCCGGCATCCAGGATGAAATCTATCAACAGGCCACCCAGCAGTTGAAGCGCTTCGCCGAGGGCAACCGGGTCGACGAGGCGCATCGCCACATCGTCATGGGCCGTCCGGAAGTGGAAATTCACGCCCTTGCGGATGAAATTGCTGCCGACCTCATCGTGGTTGGCAGCCATGGCCGCCATGGCCTCGCCCTGCTGATGGGCTCCACCGCCAATGGCGTATTGCACGGCGCCAAGCGCGATGTGCTCGCCGTGCGGGTGGGCCAGCCGAAGTAGCCGCCCTCACCAGCCGGTAAACTCACCCAGTTCGGCCGCCGAAAACGGCCAGCCCAGCTCGCGCCCCTCAGGGTCGCGCACCACCGGTATTCTCACCCCGTAGCTTTCGAACAGGGCATCGGATGTGCTGATGTCCACTTTCTCGAACACCAGCCCCGGCCTGGCCTTGCACCGCGCCTCCAGCATCTCCTGGGCCAGCTCGCACAAATGGCAGGCCGAGGTACCGTACAGGGTGTAAAGCCGCTGCGGGGCTACCGTTGTCATCGCTTTTACGTCTCCGTCCAGCGGGTCATTCCTGGTCGCACTCCGGGGCTCACGCCGAGCTTGAACTGCGGCCACATGAGGCGTTACCATGCGGCCCAAGTACAATAAATCATACCGTTATGTATGCACCAATGCCTGCAGGGCACTGGGCATGGATTAGTGACCGGAGTACCAAGGTGGCATTGTTTTCTCAACCAACCGCGCGCGCGCTGGCCATTCTGGACCTGCTGATGGCCAACCCCACCCAGGCGTTCGGCCTGACCGAAATGACCCGGCGACTCGATCT
>JBFZEF010000368.1:0-3998 GCA_041307045.1 Halioglobus sp. | reverse complement strand
CACAACAACTACCTGCGGGACTACACCGGCAATTGGGAATCGAAGGCTCATTTTCTGGGCAAGCGCATCGTGCTGCTGGTGCGCGACCCGCGCGATGTGGCAGTGTCACAGTTCTTCCAGTGGCAGTTTCGCATGCATCCCAACAAGAAATTCATCAATGACTACCCGCCCCATGGCGCCGATATCGGCGTGTGGGAGTTTGTGCTGGACGCGGATGCGGGCCTGCCGCGTATCGTCGATTATTTCAATGGCTGGGCCAGGGCCATTCCCGAGCTGAAAGACGTGCTCATCGTGCGCTACGAAGATATGCGCGCTGACCCCGCCGCCGTGCTGGCAAGCATCCTGGAGTTTACCGGCACCCCGGTGAGCGCCGCGCAGGTGCAGGAGGCGGTGGAGTTTGCCGCCTACGACAACATGAAAAAAATGGAACAGGAAAAGTTTTTCAAGGGCAGCGGCGCCAGGGTCAAACCCGGTGACAAGGACAACCCGCAGTCCTTCAAGGTGCGCAAGGCCAAGGTGGGTGGCTATCGCGACTACTTCACCGACGCGCAGTGCCGGCAGCTCGATACGATGGTGGCGAAGCTCGACCCGATCTTCGGCTACGGGGGTGAGCAGTGCTGAATCTTGCCTTCCAGAACCTGCGGCAGGGGCTGCAGACCGTTCACAAGAAGCTGTCCCGCAGGTGGCTGCACTGGCGCATGCGGGGCCAGCCGGAAGCCGAGATACTCAAGGCCGAGCGCAAGCTCCGGGGGGTAGAACAGTTCGACAAGCTGCAGCGCGCCGACGTCGTCGTGGTGTCCTTCGGCAAGAGCGGGCGCACCTGGCTGCGGGTGATGGTGTCCCATTTGTTCCGGGTCATGTACCGTCTGCCGGAAAACGCCATCATGGGGTTTGACAATTTTCACAACCTCAACCGGGCGGTGCCGAAGATATTCTTTACTCACGACAACTACATCAAGGATTTCACCGGGGACTTCAGCAGCAAGCAGCCCTTCTACAACAAGCGGGTGGTGCTACTGGCCCGGGATCCGCGCGACGTGGCCGTGTCTCAGTTTTTCCAGTGGAAGTTCCGCATCAAGCCCTCCAAGGTGACCATCAACAACTACCCGCCGCAGGGCAGTGATATCAGCCTGTTCGACTTTGTCATGGGCGATAACGGCGGCGGCATGAAAGCCGTGACCGACTACCTGAACCTGTGGGCCGCCGAGGCCGACAAGGTCAAGGCGTTCCACCTGTTGCGCTACGAGGACCTGCGCAGCAACACCCGGGAGGAACTGCGCCGGCTGCTGGATTTCATGCAGGTCGACGCCACCGACGCCCAGGTCGAGGCGGCGGTCGAGTACTCTTCCTACGAAAACATGAAGAAGATGGAGAGCAAGGAACAGTTCCGCCTGGCCGGCGGCCGCATGATGCCGCGCGACAAGGACAACCCCGACAGCTACAAGGTCCGCCGCGCCAAGGTCGGCGGCTACCGCGATTATTTTACCGACGAAGAAGTCGCTGCCATCGATGCGCGGTTGGCCGCAGAGCTGGATCCGCTGTTTCGGTATAGCTGACAACTCTCGATCGCTTGGTTCCGGCCCTGCAGGCGGGCACAACCGGGGACTGCCGCCCGAAACGGCCGCAGCTCCGTCAACAAACTCGGCTGCTGCGCAACTCGACCAAAATTGCTTCGCAATTTTCGGGACTCGAACAGTGCTCGCAGAAAGCCCCGAGTTTGTTTGCTGCGCTGCGGCCGTTTCGAGAGGTCTTACCCCAGTCGCGCCCGCCTTCGCAGTCTAAAAATCAAGCCGCCCTGACCAACTCCAGCGCATCAGCTCGCAAGTGCCCTTGGGCGATCTCGTCGCGCAGCTGGGCTTCGGTGACTACGCCGTCCTGCAGGCAGCCCCTGACCATGTCGAAGAAGAACTTCTCCTGCTTCGGGTCCGGGTGGGCATCGTAGGTGCCGGCGAACTTGTACTCGCCGAACAGGGCGCGGCGGGCGCGGCGCAGCCAGTGGCGCGGGGGGAACAGCTGGAAGGTATCGGCGGGGCGGTAGTCAACTTTGAGGCCGGTCTTCCAGGGTTGGGTCTTGCGCTTGGTATTGTGCAGCAGCTTGGTCTGCTCGGTCAGGTTGTCGAAGTCGTTCCACTCGTTCTCGAGCAGGCCGATGGTGGCCGGATTTTCGAGCTTGAGGGACACCCAGTCCATGTAGTCCCGCCGGGCCGGTTGGAACATCGCCGAGAAATTCTCCTCGAAGCGCCAGTGCTGCAGTTTGGCGCAGTCCAGCAGCATCACGCTGCTGGCGTAGGCGCCCTTGCGCCCCTTGCGACCGGACTTTGGCCGGCACATGATGGCCTTGCCTCCCATGTCGCGATTCAGTAGTTCCCACACGTCGCCCTGGGCGAACACGTCCGGGTCGATGACCACAGCGCGGCCCTGGTAATTCATCAGCTGCGGTGGCGCGAATCGCAGTGGAGTAAAGGACTGCAGGTCGTTGTTGAGCCAGGGCCGCATCTCGCCGTCGCGCAGGTACAACTGCCCCTCGCGCTGGGCCATGCAGGGGAAGTCCTTCACCTCGATGAACCTGACATCGAACTGGTCGGCGTGGGCGGAGTTCCGGAACAGGGAATAGCGACTCACCACCGCCCCAAGCTTCTGCTTGTGGTTGGTGTGGATGAAAACGGTCGGTTTCACAATCTGGCTTCCCTTGGCGTATCAGTGTGTTAGTTTACTGCTGGCGCGTGGGCGGATAAACGACAGGGTTTGGCAATATTTTGGAGAGACATCAAGCGGTCGCAGTCTGGTGTTTGCTCGGCACCAAAGCCGGTGACAACACCCAGGTGCGGGCCCTCGCCGAAGAACTGGGCTACGGCTATGAGGAAAAGCACATCCGGGCGCGCCCCTGGGAGCTGCTGGTCCACCTGGGGTGCGGCGCGACCCTGGCGGGAATCGACCGGGGTGCATCAAGCGCCCTGGGGGCGCCCTGGCCCGACCTGGTCATCAGCGCCGGTCGCCGCAACGAAGCGGTGGCCCGCTGGATAAAACAGCAGTCCGGGGGCAAGGCCGCGCTGGTGCACATGGGGCGACCCTGGGCCGGCCTGGACGCATGGGACCTGGTGGTCACCACGCCCCAGTATTTTCTGCCACAACGGCACAATGTCCTGCACAACAGCCTGCCCCTGCACCGGCTTGGCCGCGAGCAGCTGGAGGCGGCGGGCGCAGCCCTGCGCCCGCAACTGGCCGGCCTGCCGCGACCCTGGATTGCCCTGTTGGTGGGTGGGGACAGCGGCCGTTTCGTGCTGACGACCGAAAAAGGCGTGCGCCTGGGTATGCTGGCGAACGAGCTGGCCGCCGCCTGCGCCGGTTCCCTGCTGGTCACCGACAGCCCGCGCACCCCGGTGCCCGCGGCGGATGCCCTGCAATCCAGCCTGACGGTACCCCATTACTGCTATCGCTGGGGCGGGGAGGGCGCCAACCCCTATCGCGGCCTGCTGGCGCTGGCGGATGCCTTTGTCGTCACCGGCGAATCCATGTCCATGCTAGGCGAGGCGTCCGCCATGGGGCGGCCGCTGTTCATCTTCGATGTGGGCGATGGTTCGCGGCCCTGGTGGCGGCTGGCGCACAGCTATCGCTACAAGCCCCTCAGCCACCGCATCGCAATGCGCCTGGGGCCGCTGCGCATGCGGCGGGAGATCGGCAATATCCAGGCCGCGCTGGTGGCCGGCGGGCTGGCCCGCTGGCTGGAACCGGGCACTATCGCCGCGGCATCTGCTGAGCTGTTGGCGCCGGCGCAAGCCGACGAGCTGGTGGGCTCGCTGGCGGCCCGGGAACTGGCGGCAACGGCGACAGCCGTCAGGCGGCTTTTGACAGGGCGCTGAGCGGGTGCAGTGGCGCCTGCGGCAGGTCCGGCGTCCGGGCCAACACCTCCAGGGCGTCGTGGCGGACGTGGTTCTGCGCCATCTCATGGCGCAGGAACTCCTCGGTGATTCTGCCGTTTGCCAGGCATTCCTTGAGCA
>JBFZEF010000364.1:0-4803 GCA_041307045.1 Halioglobus sp. | reverse complement strand
CAGACTTCAGCGGCCCCCTCAACTTTGTCGCGGGTGGTTTCTATCAGACAGACGACACCACGTTTTGTGTAAACCAGGTTCTCGGCTTCCTGGATCTGCTCGGTGTGAGCTCTGATAATTTTGGAGTTCCCGACTTCTTTGATAACAACCCGCAGGTGCTTTGCAACGAGCAGGAAGCGGAGAACTGGGCGGTCTTTGGTGACTTCACCTACGATTTCGCCGACCGGTGGAGTTTCGGTGGTGGTCTTCGCTGGACCGAAGAGCAGAAAGACTGGACCGGACGCAACCAGGTGTTCTATCAGGCGCTTGGGGGCGGTTTCGACCCCAATCTTACCTGGGAAGATTTCAGCGAACCGCTGGATGCCGCAAATTTCAACAAGTACCCAACCGGTGTGGTCGAGGACAGCCAGAGTTGGGAGGAACCTACCTATCGCGCCACAATAAGCTACGAGATGTCTGAAGACCTGTTCACCTACTTCACCTACTCCCACGGCTTCAAGAGCGGTGGCTATAACGACCAGACAGGTACCTCCGGCGCAGCGATCACCCCCGCTTCAGCTGCTCCCACCGACCCGGAGAAGGCCGATTCGTTTGAACTGGGTGCCAAGAGCGACATGCTGGACAACCGGCTGCGCCTTGATGTGGCTACTTTCTTCGTCCAGTACTCTGATGCCCAGCGCGACCTGGTTGCGACATTTGAGAACGAGTTTGGCGCGGAATTCCAGGAGACACGCTTCTTCAATGCTGCCGAAATGGACGTCTATGGCCTGGAGGTACAGTTCACCGGATCGGTAACCGATAACTTCACCCTTCGCGGTAACGCCAGCTATCTTCACAGTGAGTACAACGAGTTTGTCGCCGACACCGATTATGACGGCGTGGATGACGTAGACTTGAGTGACGCAGATGTGAACCGCGCTCCGGAATACCAGTGGAATATCGACGCCATTTACGAACATGAGTTCTTCAATGGAGAACTTCGCTGGCTGGCTAATGCCAACTACGTGGATGAAGCGATCTTTGTATATTCAGCAGTCGACCCCAAGTACGATGGGATAACGGACGAGGTCACGCTTCTCAACGCCAACGTGACCTATACCACAAGCGATGAAAAATATTTCGTGCGCCTCTACGGCAAGAACCTCACCGACGAAGAGTATAAAGTTGGCGAGTTGCCGGTGGCTAATTTGTGGACCTTCGCCTACTACGGTGAACCCCAGACTTTCGGCATGGAATTTGGCATGAAATTTGGTATGTAGAGTTCCAGGGTCCCTTGAGGGTCGGCGCAGGCTGACCCTTTTTTTTCCAAGAAATTTACAGGTAAAGCCCGTTGGCCGAGATTATCCTCCATCACTTCGACAGCTCTCCCTTTGCCGAGAAAGTTCGCCTCGCGCTGGGCCTCAAGGGCCTGGATTGGTGTTCGGTAGAGATCCCGATGGTAATGCCCAAGCCGGCGTTGACACCGCTCACCGGCGGATATCGCAAGACCCCGGTAATGCAGATAGGCGCGGATATCTACTGCGATACACAGCGTATAGCGGTCGAACTTGAGAGGCGGTTCCCCGAACCTGCACTATTCCCGCAGCACAGCGAGGCCCTGTCCCTGGCCCTCAGCCAGTGGAGCGACAATGCGTTCTTCCAGCCGGGAGCCGGCCTTTCAATGGGCACAAATTCGGCTATCCCGGAGGATGTGTTGCGCGATCGCCGCGAGTTTTTCAACTTCCTCGATTTCGCGACCCTGGAGAGCCAGTTACCGCACCTGTACTCGCAGTTTCGCGCCAATCTGCAGTTGGTGGAAGCTATGTTGAGCGATGGTCGTCGCTTCGTCCTGGGTGACACACCCGGGTGGATGGATATCCTCGCGTATTTCCCCATTTGGATGGCTCGCGGCAACATAGCCAACACGACCGAGCTGCTGCAGGGCTTATCTGCCATTCAGGCCTGGGAGCAGCGCGTGAAGGGTTTCGGTCACGGCCGGTTTCGGGTGATACAGGCCGAGGAGGCGCTGTCCATTGCGCGCGCCAGCCAGACAGTGTCCGTGTCGCAGATTGATGAGGCCGCCTGGCCCACCCTGGCGGAGAATATCTCAGTTGTGGTTTCGCCCCAGGATTATGGCGCAGTGCCGGTGCGGGGACAGCTGCTGCGGCTGACCCAGTCGGAGATAGCGATTAGGCGCGAGGAAACTCGAATCGGCGAAGTTGTTGTACACTTTCCCCGCATGGGCTACCGGGTGGAGGCTGAATGACCGCACACATTTTCACATTGAGAGTCGGATTATTGCTGCTGGCGACCGCGGCGCTTGCGCTGCCTGCCTTCGGGGAGAACGCAGCGGCGGCGGACGGTGCCGCCCTGTTTCAACAGCACTGCGCGGATTGCCACGGCGGCAAGGTCGCCAAGGCGCCTCCGGTGAGCCTGTTGCAGATCATGTCCGCAAGTTCAGTGCTCAGGGCACTTGAGCACGGCGTGATGCAGGAACAGGCTGCCGCACTCACTGCCGGTCAGCGTCGGTTGGTGGCCGAATATGTCACCGGCGCAAAATTGGGTGAAACCGCGGGGATGCCGCCAGCGCCCCAGTGCACTCCCGCCATGGCCAGGTTTGATTTCGATGCTCCTCCCGAGGCCCGAGGCTGGGGAGTAGACCTTGACAACAGTCGCTATTTTTCACCCGCCATGGCAGGGCTGACTGCTGCTGAACTGCCGAAGCTGGAACTGAAATGGGCATTCGCCTTTCCGGATGCCATACGCGCTCGCTCCCAGCCTGTTGTCGGCGGCGGAGCACTGTACGTGGGCAGCCAGAACGGAACTGTGTATGCGCTTGAGCAGACCACGGGCTGTATTCGCTGGTCGTTTTCCACTGTTGCCGAGGTGCGCACCGGCATCGTGTTGGCGCCCTGGGAGGCCGGGTCTGCAGGAAAGCCCATGCTTTACTTCGGAGATCTGGTGGGCAATGTATACGCACTCGATGCCGTGACGGGCAAGCTCGTCTGGCGTGATCGCCCCGATGACCATCCCAGCCTTACACTGACGGCGGCACCTGTATTGCTCGGGGACCGGCTATATGTGCCCATGTCTTCGCTGGAAGTCACCGCCGCGGCGGATCCGACCTATGCCTGCTGCACTTTTCGCGGGGGTGTGGCGGTTTACGATGCGCTGACCGGGAAAAAGCTATGGGCGGGGTACACCATCGACCAGGCTCCGACGGTGGTGGGGAAAAATGCCGTGGGAACCGAACGCATCGCACCGTCAGGCGCGCCCATCTGGGGTACGCCCTCCGTCGATGAGGAGCGCGGAGTGATGTATGTCGGCACCGGGGAGAACTATTCCTCCCCGGCAAATGACACCAGCGACGCGATCCTGGCCCTGAGTCTGGAGGATGGCAGGATTGTCTGGCGCCAGCAGATGACCCAGGGCGATGCCTGGAATATGGCTTGTGAAACCGAGGAAAAGATCAACTGCCCACCTGAAAACGGTCCGGATTACGATTTTGGCGCCGCTACCATTCTGGCGACGTCCTCCTCGGGCCGGGACATTGTCCTGGCGGGGCAAAAGTCCGGCGAAGTGTTCGCTCTCGATCCCGACCAGAACGGCAAAATCCTGTGGCGCCGCAAACTGGGCCGGGGCGGCATACAGGGCGGCGTACATTTTGGCATGGCATTGGCAGGGGACACGCTCTACGTGCCGATGTCGGATTTTGATGGCGGGCCGCGCTGGCCCGGCGAAGCCAAGCCCGGCATGTTCGCCCTGGATATCACTTCCGGCAAGACACTGTGGTACGCGCCGGCGGAGGATGTGTGCGATTCCAGGGAGTTCTGTCAGCCGGGGCTGTCGGCGGCGGCCTCGGCGATTGACGGGGCGGTGATCTCCGGGTCCATGGACGGCCATCTGCGAGCCTACAGTGGCAAGGACGGCAGTGTGTTGTGGGATTACGACACCGCAAGCACCTTCCCCACGCTCGATGGGGCTACAGCGCGGGGAGGCAGTATCGGCGGCGCGGCCGGGCCTGTATTCAGCGGGGGCATGATGTATGTCAACTCCGGCTACGGCATTTATTTCCACATGCCGGGCAATGTGCTGCTGGCCTTCGGCTTGCCTGAAAAGCCCTGACCGATATTGCGGCTACAGCCCCGTCTAAAAATCGAGTTTCTTTTTGCCGCGGACGCCCGGTGGCAGCGCTATGCCCACGCGCTTCCTGCTGTACTGGCCGTTCGGCTCCAGGTTGTCCATTATCACCGCGGCTGCATCTTCATAGGAGATGGTCATGGCCCCAATGTTCTTCCCGAACAGCACGAGCAAGCCGATTCGCGGCAGCCATCGGGTAATGCTCGGGACGGCGAACGGCCAGATGTCCGCCGATAGCCGCAGGTCCTTGCGGGCCCTGCCATCAGCAGCGGGAATCATCGGTCCCGGGCATAGTATCGACCAGTCGAGGCCGGAGGCCTTCAGTCTCTGGTAATTTTTCTTGTGGCGCTGGAACTGTGCGGGGATTTTCGGCAGGTCCGTGCCCATAAGAGCAGTGCCGGGAATATCGAGCAGGGCTGCGCCGGCGAAAACCCACAACCGGCCTGACTTGCCCATCACACTCTCGGCCTGTGTCGCGATGATATCTATCAATTGTGCAAAGCTGTTGCCATCATTCACGTTGCCTGCCGCATTGATTACCACCTCCTGCCCCTGCATGGCACATGCCAGGGCTATTCCATCATAGACATCGCCGACGACAACCGTGAGCTGTGAAAGAGCACTACCTGCCTGCTCGACCAGCTTGTCCTTGTTGCGAACGAAAACCGTCATGTCGTGGCCGCG